>CAZHKD010000001.1:0-56326 GCA_964533255.1 uncultured archaeon
AAGCCCTGAACCAGCCCGAATCCATGGGTATCAGGTGATGCAGCTTTCCGAATGATGTCGAATCGGGTTCTATTTTTACTACCCTTGCCTTTCCAAGAGTCTCAGCAATGTCGGGAGACGTTCTGGCTATGGACTCATAGGTCTTTTCCAGACTCCTCCGCATCGTGTCTGAGTAGACTGCAATGAGGTAAGACTTAAATAGTATGTCTTACAAACCAAAATTTGTGGTAAAAATGAATGTTGTCAGAATCTCTTCAAAAGGGCAGATTGTAATACCTGCAAAACTGAGAAAGGAGCTTGGACTGGAAGTGGGAGATAGGCTGATAGTTGACAGAAAGGAAAATGCAATAATTCTGAAACCTGTTGTAAAGCTATCAAAGCTCAGAGGCGTCGACAAACTAAAAGGTGTGTCTAGGGAAGTGGACGAGATCAGGAAGGAGTGGGACAGGGAGTTTGATGAGGTATCTGTTTGACACAAAAGCTCTGATGGCCTTCTTCAATGATGAAGAAGGAGCAGAGTTTGTGGAGGGAATTTTGGCGGATATAGATGAAAACAAGGCAGAGGGGTTCATATGCTCGATAACTCTCGCTGAAATCTATTATGTCTATTCGAGGAGGGTCGGAGAAGAATACGCAGGAAAGAGAGTGGAGCAGATAGCTTCTTCGAATCTGAAGGTAATTGCAATAGATGAAGATGTCGCGCTGAAGGCTGGGAAGTATAAGGTGAAAGCCATCCCAATAGCAGACGCCCTTATTGCTGCAGCCGCAGATTCAGTAAACGCAAAGGTTGTTACGGATGACGAACATTTTGAGAAAGTAGGTGTTGAAGTTATCAGGTTCAGGTAACATCAGCCAGGGTAATGGGTTCAGTATTGGCGGTCTTACACGTCCAAGATAACTTTAATAACTGTGCATCACGTATTACGTACAGCCATCCGCAAACCACTGGAATGACCGAAAACTTTATATACTGATTCCTTCAGTTATTTAAATATCTTTCGAAAAATTTATAATTCTGGTAGGGGCAGAATGAAAGGCTTGAGGAAGATAGGCAGGGTTCTCCATCTCACAAAGACTGGCAACATAGTTGTGGAGGCCGATCCGAAGAATTTACCGAAGATTGGGAGTAATGTAGTTAACAGGAAAAATGAGAAGGTAGGTTTTGTTTATGACATTATTGGGCCAACAAAGTCCCCATTTGTCATCATCCGCCCCTACGATAGGTCTGCTGAAGTTAATGAGTTATTTGTGGTGAGCGCTCATGGTGGAGAAGGAAAGAGTAAGGGAAAAGGAAATAGAAAGAAAGGAAGTAGAGAGAGAGGTAGAAAGAAAGGAGCTGGAAAGAGAAGACGTAATTGAGACCTGCCCCGAATGCGGCAGTCCAAGGCTCATCAGGGATTACAGACGTGGCGAATTCATCTGTCAGGATTGCGGGCTTGTGATTGAGGAAACGTACATCGACTCCGGCCCGGAGTGGAGGGCCTTTGACAGCGAGCAGAAGGAGAAGCGAAGCAGAGTAGGTGCCCCCGTAACCTACACCATTCACGATAAGGGGCTTTCCACCATAATCGACTGGAGCAACAAGGACTATTACGGCAAGTCCATCTCGATCAGAAACAGGGCTCAGCTCTTCAGGCTGAGAAAGTGGCAGAGGAGAATCAGGATAAGCAACGCTACCGAGAGAAACCTCGCCTTCGCTCTCAGCGAACTCGACAGGATGGCTTCCGCTTTAGGCCTGCCCAAGAGCGTAAGGGAGATTGCAGCGGTTGTCTACAGAAAGGCCGTCGACAAGAACCTGATAAGGGGCAGGAGCATCGAAGGCGTGGTTGCAGCAGCCCTGTATGCGGCATGCCGCCAGGCAGGGGTGCCAAGAACTCTCGATGAGATTGCAACCTATTCCAGAGTGGACAGGAAGGAGATTGGAAGGACGTACCGCTTCATTGCCAGGGAGCTCGGCCTGAAACTGATGCCAACAAGCCCCGCTGACTACGTGCCGAGGTTCTGCGCTGCCCTGAACCTCAGTGGAGAGGTGCAGAAGAAGGCCATCGAAATCATCAAGAAGGCCGAGGAGAAGGAGCTGACCAGCGGAAGAGGGCCTACAGGTGTTGCTGCAGCGGCAATCTACATAGCCAGCATCCTGGAAGGTGAGAGGAGAACTCAGAGGGAAGTTGCCGAGGTTGCTGGAGTCACAGAAGTTACAATCAGGAACCGCTACAAGGAGCTTGCTGAAAGGCTGGGCATTGAGATAATTCTGTAGTTGTGGATTGATTTTTTGCTCATTCACTCCCCATTTTTTACATTGCAACCTGTCTCATGCCCTGAAATATCTGCAGACATAGGGTAATTATTGGTCAGTTCGGGTGAGCATTCAGGCTCTCATGACCATAACTTTTTTACCCTGCACCCGTATGGCGGATTGTGGAACCTGGAAAAAAATTTGAAATTATTATTAATGAACTTTCCTCTGTAGTTGGTGAAGATGATGTTCTTACCGGCAACGCTATCAGGGTCTATGGTTATGATGCCTCTCCCATCGTGACCTCACCGCTGGTCGTGGTTAGGGTTGAAAACGCTCAGGAAGTCTCGGAAGTTCTTAAACTTGCCTCCGAGTGCAGAATTCCCGTAACACCCCGCGGTGCTGGCACGTCCACGGCTGGAAATTCCGCGGGCAAGGGAATAATTGTGGACATGAAGAAGATGAACGGGTTCCACATGGATTCGGAATTCATACTTGAAGCTGAAGCTGGCGCTGTTATGGGACATATAAAGGAGTATCTGGAACAGAAAGGATTTTTCCTCCCTCCAGAGCCGGGAAGCGTTGAGATATGCACGATCGGTGGATTTGTTGCCAACGCTGGAAGCGGCAAGAGGGGGTTGAAGTACGGCACCATCAGGGACTACGTTCATGGCGTGGAAGTGGTGCTGCCCGACGGAAGCATAAACTTCGCTGGGACCAAGCATCTTAAGGACTGCGGATATGGTCTGCACTCCCTTTTCGTGGGCTCTGAAGGAACGCTTGGAGTAATAACCCGGGTTTGGCTGAAGGTGCTCCCGCTGCCAGCTTTCAGGCAGACATTTGTCTGCGAGGTGGAGAAGCTGGAGGACTGTGTAAGGGCAACTTTGGAGATTCTGAAGCATCTCCCGGATTCAGTGGAGTTTATGGACAGCAAATCAGCTTCTCTGCTCGGTTTCAGCTCAAACCTGCTGGCCGTTGAGTTCGCATCGCATATACCTTCCGACTTTGGAGAAGCAGCTAACATTCTGGAGAAATTCGGTAATGTTCACGTCCTCGAAGGAAGTGAAGAGAAGGAGTTCTGGAAAAAACGCAGCCTGCTCGGTGCTGAACTCGGTGAGGGGAAAAGAGTATATGCTGGCGATGATATTATTGCACCCATTTCAGAACTGCCATCGGTCATCGAGATCGTGAAAAGCATTGCTGGAAAATACGGGTTCGAGAACTTCTTCTTCGGACACCTCGATACCGGAAACATTCACCCAATTATTGTGGGAGAAGAAGAAAAAGGAATCGATTTTTCGAGGGAGCTTTACCGGGAAGTCAAGAGGAGGGGCTGGGACATCGGAGAGCACGGGTATGGAGAGGTGAGAAAAGACCTCCTTTCGGGCAGGAAGAACCTGATGAAGAAGATCAAGGGTGTTTTAGATCCCCTCGATATTATGAACCCGGGGAGGATTTTATGAGGTCTAGAAAGTGTGTTCGCTGCTCAGCTTGCGTTCAGGACTGTCCCATTTATGTGGTCACTCTCTGGGAGCACCTGAGCCCCAAGGGCAGGCTGCTGCTCAGGGGGGAGAATCTGGAAGATGTCTTCTACACCTGCCTCACCTGTGCTAGGTGTGAAATTTCCTGTCCATCCGGACTCGAGATAGTTGACGATGTGGAGAATGAAAGGGCGAGGCTCAGGGGTGAGGGCATCATCCCTCCAAAGCTCCATGAGATAACCCAGAAGGTTCTGAAAACCGGCAACCCCTATGGGTGCGAATCTTTGAGGTTCGAAGCAGAGGAGTGTGAGTATCTGTATTATCCGGGTTGCAGCACCATATACAGAGCAGGAGAAATATTTGAAAGTGTTTTGAGTGTTCTTGACTATTTGGAGGTGGACTATTCCGTCGAGTACTCTTACTGCTGTGGCAGCACCCTTTTGCGAACCGGTGAGAGCGGGGAAGCAGCGAGACGGAACTTTGAAAGCCTGAAGAGTGCCATAGAGCGGACGGGTGCGGAGTACATCATCACCTCGTGCCCCGGCTGCTACAGGACTCTGAAGAAGGACTATGAAAAGCTCTTCGGAGGGCTTGATGCGGAAATCATCCACATGGTTGAGTTTCTGGATGAGAAGTTCTCCGAAAACAACAGGATAGGTCTCAAGGTAACGTATCACGATTCCTGCCACCTCGGCAGACACATGGGGGTGTACGACGCCCCTCGAAACGTCCTCAGCAGGATGGTAACTCTGGTGGAAATGAAGAGCAACCGGGAAAAGAGCCTGTGCTGCGGCGGCGGCGGAGGCGTGAGGGCGGCATATCCCGACCTCTACAGGCTGGTCAGAGAAAAGAGGGTGGACGAAGCGGTTGAGAGTGGAGCGGACATCATAGTGACTTCGTGTCCCTTCTGCTACATGAACCTGAAAAAATCGGGCAGGATGGAAGTGCTTGACATCACGATGCTGATTGAGAAGGTGCTGAGAGGGGATTACCTGTAGCGTAGATGCCTGCAGAATCAATGGGGGATAGGGGTTAAATACCTGCTGTTCCAATTCTCTGCAATGATTGGGATTACCAAGATGGTTACAGGAGACGCCACGGTATCGGAGTTCCTGACCTACGGAGGAGACAAAAGCAGAATTCCGAAGGCACTGGTGGAGGCGAGCAAAAAAGCAATACCGGTTACCGTGTGGAACGCAACTTCCAGATGCAATCTGAAGTGCATCCACTGCTACGCTGACGCCGGCGGTAAAAGGGAGGGCGAACTCACGACCGAGGAGGCAAAGGCCTTTATTGACGATCTCGCCTCAATGAAAGTTCCCGTTCTTCTGTTCAGCGGTGGCGAACCCCTCATGCGAGAGGATATTTTTGAGCTTGCGGAATACGCAGTTTCGAAGGGGATAAGGTGCTCCCTCTCGACAAATGGAACTCTGATAACTCCTGAAATTGCAGAGAAGCTCAAAGAAGCCGGCTTCTCGTACATCGGAGTGAGTCTTGACGGCATGCCAGAAACCAACGACAGGTTCAGGGGCCTTAAGGGGGCATTTCAGAAGGCTCTCGAAGGCCTGATAAACGCAAAGGAGGCAGGATTGCTGACGGGCATCAGGTTTACGGTGACAAAGTACAATTTGAAGGACGTTCCTGAGGTAATTGACCTGCTTGCCGAAAACGACATTCCGAGGTTCTGCCTGTACCACCTCGTCCCTTCGGGAAGGGCCGACTTCAGGGATGATATCTCCATTAAGGAGAGGCGTGAGCTGATAGACTGGCTTTTTGAAAAGGCTTTACAGCTTCACGATGATGGCTATAAAACAGAAATCCTTACCGTGGACAACCCGGCGGACGGCATCTACACGTATCTGAAGCTGAAGGAGAATGATGAGGAGCTTGCGGAAATGGCTTTCGAATTCATGAAGTTCAGGGGTGGAGATAACAGCGGGAAGAGAATAGCGGATGTCGACATGTTCGGCAATATCCATCCAAACCAGTTCTGGTGGGATTACACTGTGGGAAATATAAGAACCCAAAAATTCAGCGATATCTGGCTTAAACCGACGGATGAGCTGCTGATAAAGCTGAGAGAGAAGACTAAGCATCTCAGGGGTGAGAGGTGCGGCAGGTGCAGATTTAAAGAGGTCTGCGGCGGCTTCAGACTTAGAGCTTTGAGGGCCGGTGACTTGTGGGGAGATGATCCGAGCTGTTATCTTACAAAGGAAGAGATAGGAATTGTCTGATTTTGAAAAAGAGAAACTTAATTTATAGATTATATTTAAGTTTCTGAATTTAATCAAGCGAAAGATTTTAATTATTCTCTACTTCACTGCTGCAGGATGTCGTTAGAGTGCGAAATAATAATGGACGAATTGAGAGATAAATCAATCCTGATAGAGTCTCACGTTGATTTTCCGTTTTCACTGCTGTTTCACATATCAATTCCACCACCCAGTCACCGCCACATTCTTGTGCTCACAGACTTGGATTACTTCAAGGTTCAGAAGCTGTTCAATTTGGTCAACTCCAGTTTCAACTCTGATATAAGCCTGTCAGATTACGATGTGGTCAGAATAGGGAAAACAGAGGAAAGTGGCGTAATGGAAGTGAGAGCGGAGTACTCGGACAGCGTGGCAATAGTAGAGGGGGTAAAGCAAATCCTTGATTCCATTCAGCATGATGAGGTTTTCGTCTCAATTCTCAGCCTCTCGACCCTCATAAGGTTTGGCGGAGATGGTTTTCTGAAGAAGTTCTACGAGCTTTCTGCGTGGCTCACAGACAGAAAAATTCTGTATTCTGGAACTGTAAACCCGGACATGCTTGACGCCCACGAGCTGGCCAGCATAAGGAGCATGTTTGACGTTGTGCTGGAGCTCTACACCGAGGAAGCATACTCAATCTTTGACGAGATATACTTTGCCAAAGTCCTGAAAACCCTCGACCCCAGCCTCAGGCACCGCTGCTACAGCCTGAAGCTCAGCGAAAGTCTCAGATTCCACAAGGTGTAGTCTGATAGGTGTAATCAAAAAAATTATATCCTTTCCCCAATCCAGATAGAGCGATGAGCCTTGAAAAGGAGTATCTGGATATAAGCTACCTTCCAGAAAACGGTTTTGTGAGGAAGCGCTGCAAAACGTGCGGAAAATACTTCTGGACCGCTGATGATAGAGAGGTCTGCGGCGATCCTCCGTGCGGAAGCTACACGTTCATAGGTGACCCCGTTTTTAAGAAGAAGATGGATGTTAACGAAATGAGGGAGTACTACCTCTCATTTTTCGAGAAAAGGGGACATGAGCGAATTGAGCGCTATCCTGTCGTTGCCAGGTGGAGGGACGACATATACCTCACCATTGCCAGCATCGCCGACTTCCAGCCCTTCGTAACGTCTGGCGTTGCACCACCTCCCGCTAACCCCCTCACAATTTCCCAGCCGTGCATCAGAATGGACGACCTGGACAGCGTTGGCAGAACCGGCAGGCATCTGACGCTTTTCGAAATGATGGCCCACCATGCTTTCAACAATCCCAGGGAAGAGATTTACTGGAAGAGCGAGACTGTGGCTTACTGCACGGAACTGCTGAACGAGCTCGGTGTGGCGAAGGAGGACATAGTTTACAAGGAGGAGCCCTGGGCTGGCGGCGGGAATGCAGGGCCATGCCTGGAGGCCATCGTTGGCGGTCTGGAGGTGGCGACGCTGGTCTTCATGAATCTGGAAGTGCACCCAGAAGGGGACATAGAAATCAAGGGTGAGCGGTACAGGAAAATGGATAACTACATAGTTGATACAGGCTATGGGCTGGAGCGATTCACCTGGGCCAGTCAGGGGACTGCTACGCTCTACGATGCTGTCTTTGGACAGGTTGTGGATGCGATTCTCGACCACAGCAATGCCGGCGTCGACAGGAGGGATGAGGAGGTTGCTAGGATCATCGCAGAAAGCTCCAGGCTCGCTGGGGTGATGGGCTCTTTAAGGGGCGAAGCGCTGATGGAGCTGAGGAGAGGCGTTGCCAGAAAACTCGGCATTCAGGTTGAAGAGCTGGAGAAGATCGTAAAGCCAATGGAGCTTGTTTATGCGCTGGCAGATCACACAAGAACCATACTCTTCATGCTGGGCGATGGGCTGGTTCCCAGCAACGCCGGGGCAGGCTATCTTGCCAGGCTCATGATTAGGCGCAGCTTCAGGCTTGCCGAGGAGCTTGAGCTCTCCCTCAGCCTCTACGACATCGTCAGCATCCACAGAGACATACTGAAGGGCTTCACCTTCGATGTGCCCATGGAAACCATTCAGGAGATTCTGGAGCTTGAAGAGCGGCGATATCGCGTCACGCTTGAGAGGGGAGTTGGGCTCGTTGAAAGAACGATAGAGCGGAAGGGGAAGATTGAGAAGTCCGACCTCATCGAGTTTTACGACTCCCACGGCATCCCAGCTGAGCTGGCGTTGAAGATTGCCGAGAAGAAGGGCGTGGCAGTTGAGATGCCTGAAGACTTCTACGCCGAGCTTGCTTCCAGGCACACAAAGGCTGAGAAGAAGGAGAAGAAGAAAATTCTTCAGGCCGAGTATCCTCCAACCGAGAGGCTCTACTACGATTCCAAGATTCTGAGCTTTGAGGCAGAGGTCATTGGAGTTGAAGCCGATGGAAAGGTCATTCTGAACAGAACCGCGTTCTATCCAGAAAGCGGCGGACAGGACAACGATACCGGGTACCTGGAGCTGAACGGAAGGAAGATAGCCGTTACGGATGTGCTGGAAGAGGATGGCGTGGTTGTTCACGTGGTCGACAGCGTTGATGGACTGGAGAAGGGGGCGAATGTGAGAGGCTACATAGATGCCGAGAGAAGGTTCAGGCACATGAGGCACCACACCGCAACCCACATACTCCTTTACGCCCTCCGCAAAGTTCTTGGCAACCACGTCTGGCAGGCCGGAGCCAGAAAGGAGTGGGACAAGGCGAGGCTTGACGTCACCCACTTCAGAAAGCTGAGCGATGATGAAGTCAGAGAGGTGGAGAGAATTGCCAATGCGGAAGTGATGGCCAACAAGCCCGTCACGTGGGAGATAGTCGACAGAATTGATGCTGAGAAGAAATATGGGTTCAGGCTGTATCAGGGAGGTGTACCGCCAGGAAAGTACATCAGGGTTGTTAAAGCAGGAGAAGACGTTCAGGCGTGTGGCGGAACTCACGTTAACTCCACAGGAGAGATAGGGCTGATCAAAATACTCAGAACGGAATCCATTCAGGATGGCGTCATCAGATTTGAATTTGCTGCCGGAGATGCTGCTTTAGAGCACATAGCGAAAGAGGAAGAATACCTGAAGGAGGCAAGCAATCTGCTCAGAGTTGAGCCTGCCATGCTGCCAAAGACGGTTGCGAGGTTCTTTGACGAATGGAAGAGCCAGAAGAAGGAGATAGAGAGGCTGAAGGATGAGATAGCCAGGCTTAAGGCAGAAATGCTGGGAGAGAAGGCAGAAGAGCTTGCGGGCTTTAAAGTAATTGCAGAGATTTTCGAAGGGGAGGACATGCAGACCATTGTCAAGATGGGAGGGTATCTGGCGGAAATGGGCTACGTTGGCTGCCTGATTACAGTCAGGGATGGCGTGAAGATGGTGTGCTTCAGTGGAAGTGAAGCCGTGGATGCCAGAGACCTGATTAGGGAGGTAGGAAAGCTGATAAAGGGCGGTGGAGGAGGCAGGAAAGACCTTGCTCAGGGAGCCGGGCAGATTGAGCCCACCAGAGATGACCTCATGGACGTTCTGTTTGCCTTCCTGAGGGTGAGGGGCTGAATAACCTGATTGAGGGGTCGAATCGTTGAAAGTGGAAGCAATACCTCTCAAGCTCCCGGAGATTCGTGAGGGAGACGACATTGCTAGACTGATAGTGGACTCCATTGAGATTCAGGATGGAGACGTCGTTGCCATCTGTTCCACAGTGGTTTCTAAGGCTGAAGGAAGGCTCAGGAAGATTGAAGAAATCACACCAGGTGAGGAGGCTTTAAAGCTTGCAGAAATGCTGGACAAATCGCCGGAATTCGTTCAGGCTGTGCTCGACGAGAGCATCGAAATCTTCTTCACGTCCCCATTTATGCTAACCAGGGCGAAATGCGGCAACATATGCGTGAATGCTGGCATTGACAACAGCAATGTCAGGGAGGGCTACCTTCTCCTCCTTCCAGAAAACCCCGACAGAAGTGCCGAGAAGATAAGGGAGAGGATTCAAGAGCTGACGGGGAGAAGGGTTGGAGTCATCGTTACGGACACCAACGGAAGGCCCTTCAGGAAAGGTGTTGTTGGCTTCGCAATTGGCTCTTCCGGCATAGAAGTCCTGAAAGACTGGAGAGGCGAGAAGGACATCTACGGCAGAGAGCTGGAAGTGACGGTGGAGTGCGTGGCCGATGAGCTTGCAGCCTTTGCAAACCTGCTGATGGGCGAGGGAGGAGGCGGAGTCCCGGTGGTCATTATCAGGGGTCTTGATGTTCTTGGAGAGGGCAGCATTTCGGATGTTTACAGAGCAGAAAATGAAGACGTTATAGCGGGGCGAATAAGGGATAGGCCTGTAAGGAATCAAGGATGAAGGAGAATGAAAAGAAAGGTAGTTATAGCAGGGGGAAACGTCAGAAACATCGCTGAATCTGCTTTTAAGGCCGGATATGAGGTAATAGCAATTACGAAACACCTGGATGCTGACCTCATGCTCTACTGCAAGGAAGTCCACCACCTTCAGGATGGAAAGGAGGGAGAAAGGCAGGTTGAAGAGGTTGCACAGCACCACAACGCCCCTGTCGTCCTCTCATCAGGAATTGAGGATGCGGAAATCGACGCTGAAATTCTTGGATGTGATCCGAAGGTGAGCAGAGGCATAGTCAACAAGCTGAAGTTTTACCGGAAGCTTGAGAACGCCGGAATCCCCTTTCCGCAGATTCTGGATGAAGATGATGCAGACTGTCAGAGCGGTGAAAATGGATGCAGGTTCATCCTCAAGCCAGTTAAGGGTGGTGGAGGGGAGGGGATAGAGTTCGGGATGGAGCCAAAAGAGGGGTACATCCTCCAGAGGTACATCGATGGAATTGCGTGTTCGGTTTCGCTGGTTGTGGGAAGAGAGCCAGTCCCGGTTGCAGCAAACTACATTCTGCACGGCCTGAAGTGGCTCCACGCAAAGCCCTTCCAGTACTGCGGGAACGTAACACCTTTCCCGGCCAATGAAGAGCTCTTCAGAACTGCGGTCGAAACCGCATCCCTCTTTGATCTCGCCGGGAGCGTTGGAGTGGATTTCATCCTGGCTGATAAACCCTACGTCTTGGAGATAAACCCCAGGTTTCAGGGCTCTCTTGACAGCATTGAGTGGGCCTGCGACATTAACCTCTTCAGGCTTCACGTGGATGCCGTGGAGGGGAAAGGTGAAAAAATCGAAGTAAAGCCGAGGAGATGCGCCTGCAGGGCAATCCTCTTTGCACCCTCAGATATGAACGTGAGGGTTGCGCCAGCGGGCAATCCGCTTTTCGCAGACATAACCCCCGTTAAAAAAGTGGAAAAGGAGGAACCCCTCATCTCGATTCTCTCCTCTGGAAGCTCCAGAAGTGAGGTTCTTGATAAAGCTAGAGAGAGAAAAAAGGCCTATCTGGAGATGCAGAGCATGGCTGATGCCTAAATCGGGGGGAGTAGAGCCGTGATGCTGTTTTCCTCCATGTTTCTGTACGAGTACGCGATTCCCACCCTCTTCCAGGCATGTGTTGAAGCGGGATACGATGGTGTGGAGTTCTGGGTTGAAACGCCCCACTTCTGGCTCATCCGGGAGAATTCTGTAAACTCCGCAAGAGTTTCGGGTTCAGCTGCCATCTCAGAGCTGGAAAGATACGCTGAGTTCATTCCTGCGGTTCACGCCCCTGTCCTCGACCTGAACCCCTGCAGCGTGAACCGGGGTGTTGCAGAGCTGACGCTGAAGGAAACTCTCTACTCGATCGCCCTCTCCAGGAAACTGGATTGTGGACTTGTCACCATTCATGCAGGAAGGCGGAGTGCCCTCAGGGAGCCGGTTGAGGAGGACTGGGGTGCCCTTGACAGGTACATCCGGACTTGCTCCCGTTATGCCAGGCTTAAGGGTGTCAAACTCCTTCTGGAGAATTCAGAGCCCAGAATCAACAGCCTGTGCAGCAGAGCTGAAGATGTTGGAAGGTACGCTTCCAGACACAGCATTGGCGTTACCTTTGACGTGAGCCACGCCCTCAAAGCGGGAGAATTTGAGAACATGCTGGAACTCATCCACATGGTCGAAAACGTCCATGTGAGCGGATGGGACAGCTCGGGAAGGCATGTGGCATCCAGAAGGAGCCAGAGGGTTGAAGAGGCTTTGAAGAAAATTGCAGAGGCTGGGTACGATGGCCTCATTACAGTTGAGCTGGACGACCTTGGCTACGGACTCATGGACTACAGGGCAAAGGTTGAGGAGCTCAGGAAGGAGAGGGAGTTTATTGAGTCCATTTTCCGGAGATGAAGCTGAATTTTACTTCAGAAGCTCCATGAACCGCCTTGCGTCGTCGTACATGTAAACGTTGTTGAAAAGCACGTAGCTGTCCTTATCGCAGAATTCCAGCAGCTGCTTCAGCTCGTCATCGCTGTATTTGTGCCTGTACATTTTCTTATGGGCGCCGTGAAGCCTGAAGTAGTTCATCCCGCCATAGAGGGACTTCTGGATAAAGGGATCAACTGCGTGAATCAGGTTCAGCTCCTCACAGATGGAAGCGATGCCCTCGTCACTCCACCCTCTGGGCTCCCAGACAAAGATGAACTCCTCATCTATGGACGAGAAAAACTCCCGCATGTTCTGCATGCTTTCTTCGCTCTCGGAAAAGCTCTTTGGTGTCTGGAAAACTATTATTCTGGCACTCAGGGCTTTTGCAGCATCTCTCGTCACCTCATACGCCTCGAACACTTCGTGTGTGGGCTTGAAGAAACCGCAGTTCTCGCCGGAAATGCCCGCTTTCCTGTAAGTGGGGCTGGTGGGAAGATGGGTGATTTTCTGCCAGGCTTTGACGGTGAACTCAAAATCTTCAGGTGCTTTTTTCCGCCACCCCTTCAGAGTTTCCGCAGATAGGGGCTTGTAGAAGGTTTTCTGAACCTCAACGAGTCTGAACTCCTGGAAGTACTTCTGCATGGAGACAGGAAAACCGCAGCATCCTGTTTTGATTTCAAACTTCAAATCTCGGGCATGCCCGCTCATGGTAAAACACCCTTTTGAAGGGTAAACCGGCACATGATGTTGGATCAGAGCTGGACTGAGGGCTGGTGCAGAACTCCGCTCTTCCGTGGTCTTCCATGAAATAAAGGCACTCCCCACACACAGGCATAAAAACTGGCGGTCTAAAAAGGTATAAAAGTTATCCGAGAAGTTACCTGAAGTACCTCAGATCCTCATCACTCTTCCACTGCTGCATCGAGGCCTCCTGAATCTCCTTGATCTGTGCAATCAGCCTCTCCATCTCCTTGGCTCTCTCCTCAAGTGCTTCAACGCTCACATCTATGTGGAGTATTTTCATGAGAACATCCAGCACGGCTTTCGCACTCTTGGGATCCACCATGTAGCCGGAAGTTACACCCATAAGGCACGCAGCTTCAATTCCCTCAAGCTGAGAGACGCCAAGAAGCAAACCTGAAGCTCCTATGATGCCTCCACCGGGCTCGTTGGCCTCAAATTTCACACCGTATTTTTTGAGCTCTTCCATGAGTTCTCTGCTGTTCGCAGCTCCCAAAACGTAGGGCTCGTCAACAAGCCTTCCTATTCCATAGCCGCCGAGGGTGAATATCCTCTTAACTCCGAACTTCCTGGCTATGTCCAGATACGCATTTACAAGCTCGTAGTGGCCTTCGCTGCTTATGCTCTGGAAGTCTCCAACAAGTATCAGCATGTCAGGGGCGTTGTTGTGGGCTCTGACGGCATAAACTTCGTTCTTCGGCATTCTGATCAGCCCGTCCTCCATCACCATGACCTGGGGCGGGAAGTGGTGGGAGTAAATTTCCACAACCTTCTCCGCGTCCAGCTCCTTAACCAGGTGGTCTGCTACGAGCTTCCCCACATGACCGATGCCGGGCAGACCTTCGATGAATATGGGGTCTTTCAGACCCAGCTCCTCTGGAGCCTTTATCATCCGCACATCAACTCTCTGGAGCATTATGGCACCTCCTAAGGGCGAAGAAGCCCAACTCCTTTCTCAGCATCCTCCTGTATTTACCGTAAGGGTCCTCAGGAGAGAAACGGGGAGGAATCGGCATGTAAGTCTTTCCACCGCACAGGCATACATCTTTCAAAGTATATCTGCCGCACTCGCAGCACTTCCTTATGTTCACCTTCATCAGGCAGCCTCCCTGACGAACTCGCCCTCTCCACCAAGCTTCTTTATTGTCTTGAGAACTCTATCCGCTGCGGTCTTGAGGGTTTTTTCTGCGGTCTTGTAATCCTCACATTCAAGCACTATTCTGTAGCGCGGAGCTCCGATATACTCGATTTCAAACTCCACGTCATCTTTCTTTATCCTGTAAACTTCTGAGAGTGCCTTCTTTATCCTCTCTATCCCATCAGGAGCTGTGCTTTTCAGAATGAAGTACCCCCTAACCTTGACCCTGGGCGGTTTGATGTTCTCCCTGGCAATCTCGCCTATCGCCTTTGCAAGCTCCTCGCCGGCTATCGGGATGAGCACCTCGTAGCCCTCGTATGCTGCTTCCTCGAAGGCTGCGTAAATGGAGTCGTACTCCTTCATGAGCTTCCTGCCAATCTCCATCAGCTCATCTCTGCCCACTCCAGCCTGCTGTCCGGCTATCTCCAGCCACTTGAAGGCCCTCATCTCACCCTTCCACTGCTGGATCTTCTCCTTCCTCTGCCTTTCGTTGACGTCCTTTATGCTGAGATCGATGTGTCCCCTCTTCGGGTTGATGTCCAGAACCTTGCAGACCACCTTCTGCCCCTTCTTGACGTAATCCCTTATGTCCTTGATCCATCCAGGAGCTACCTCGCTGATGTGAACCATTCCCTCCTTGTTCTCGTACTCATCCAGGCTCACAAAGGCTCCGAAATCGAGAACACGCGTGACAGTACCTATGACTATCTCACCCCTTGAGGGGAATCCCTGCCTCTTTATGACAAGCTTATCCTCACGCTTCTCTTCACGTCTCTCTTCACTCATCCCTTGCAGCTTGTTGCCGATGGAATTTAAAGGTTGCCTACCCTGGTTTCCAACACTCACTTTTAAATCCCTTGAAAATCTTTTGAGAACTCAAAATCCAGAAATTCAGTCGAGAACGTGCTTTTCCAGAACGTAGCAGTAAAATTTCCCTTCAAGAACGGTCTCGCTGCCCTTTCTCACCACCACATCCACCACATGCTTCTTTCCGGAAACCTCCACAACCCTGGCTTCAGCTTCTATGACATCTCCAACCCTCACGGGCTTTGTGAATCTAACTTCAGCCTTGCCCAGCACAACATTTGGATGGTTCACAGCCACCATGGCTGCAAGGTCAGCGCAGCCGAAGGTGAAGCCGCCGTGTATGAGCCCTTTCTCATCAACCGCCATCTCGGGGCCGCACTCCAGCTTAACCCTTGAGTAGCCATCATCCAGCTCAACAACGCTGCCCACCAGGCACATGGATGCGAGCCTGTGGGTCTTCAACTCCTCAGACTTCTCGGGTTTTCCAGCCATCATCATTCCACCACCGTGAAGTGGACAACCGTAACGAACTCCTCCTCATCCATGTTACCGTATATCCTCTTCAGGGCCTTTATAAGCTCATCCCTGCTGGAGAAGCCATCCCTCTTCGCATCATCATCACTCAGCTCCTTAACCCTCTTCACCACCACCTTGTCCACCCTCGCTCTGGCAAAGGGGCGGTAATTGGCTGTCAGCTCCACTATCCTGCCTACCGGGTAGCTCTTTATCCCCCTTCTAACTGTCGTAACCTTGGCTCCGCTCTTTATCGCCTCAACGTACTCCTCATCGAAGTTAATTCTCCTCTCCTCTTTCATACCCCTCATAGTAATGCCTCCAGAGCTTCTGAAGGGCCTTCAAAAGGGTTCTGAAGGACTTCTCAGCTCTGATTTCATGCCAGGGCTTTAGCTGAAGACATTTGGCAACGACAACGTACTCCTCGTCCTCATCAAGCTCGATTCTCTCGCTCCTGGAGTAGTGGTACCTAACCAGAGGTCTGGCGACGTCGGAAACGTACTCGTAGAGGCTCATTCCTCCGAAGTACTTCTTCATCCTCTTCCTCTCCACCCTACCGAAATCTGGTTTTGACACGTTTGAATCCCTCAGCAAACTATTCAGGAGCAGCACAGCTGTTTCGGTCTCAAGATCCCTGAGCTCATCGCTCAGGTATTCCACAAGTCTCCTTATGAAATCGGAGCTGAGCTCCTCAACAATGCTCTCCACATGCATTTTCAGGGGTTTCAGGACTATAACAGTGTGCTCACCCGAAATCTCGTTCCTCTGGGGAGTTATGTGGATGGGCGTAAAGCCGTTCTTTATCCAGAAGCGAAGGAGCTCAGGTGAGACTCCAAAACCGCTTCCGGCCCAGTCCAGATCGCTTCTCCTGGCGTAATCCACAACGGCATTCAGGGCGAAGGTGCCGATTCCCATGTCCATGACCGCAGGATGCGTTGCTATTCTGACGATCCTGATGCCCTTGAGCTTTGGAAAGCCGTAGTTCCAGTAGTGCTTCAGCACCAGATCAGGAATTATCTGCCCCTTCGGCTTGTAGCCCGAGGCTATTTTTTCGATTACATCCTCATCCATGCCGCCCTCAACGGCGACGTGGAGGGAGCAAACCGTCTTGCCATTCACCTTAACGCGGAACGGGAGGTGGTTGGGCATGTCCGAGAGGATGACAAGATCGGAGGGGCGGTTTCTGTAGTGGGCAAGAACGTATATGCCGAAGAACTCCCTCAAAAGCCCTTCGTCCTCCATGAGCCTGTCCTTATCGATGGCCTCAAACTCCAGATTGCCCTTCTTTATGCTCTCCACGTCCTCCTCATTCAGCTCCGCCGGCTGAGCGTCCAGCAGCAGCACGTCGTAAAGCCACCTCTCGATGGGGTCGTCTCTGCCGTACCTTATGGGCTCCTCCAGGTGAACCTTCTGAATCTCAACGCTCTCATCCGCCTCAAGCCTCTTCATGAACCTTATGCTGAAGCCCCTGCCTGCCCCCTCGTAGCCGTGGATTGTGGAGGAGAATATGGTGTACCTAACTCCTTCAGTGATCTCCCACAGCACAGGCACGTCGATGCTGGCAGCCTCGTCGACGATTATTATGTCCGCATAGTCCTTCTCCACCAGCGCTCTTCTGGGAACCGTGTACTCCACCCTGGCAAACTTGCTGTTAACAACAGTCACCATTCCGTTGCTCTCCTTCACCTTGAAGTCCCGCATCCCCTGCCTCACCAGCCCCTTCATCAGGAACTTGAAAAAGACCTGAACGCTCTGCGGTGTTGGTGCAACAACCATAATCCTGACAGGCCTCTTCAGCACCCTCTGCATCCTGGAAATCAGGTATGGCGTAACTATGCCCAGCACCGCCGTCTTGCCCCTTCCCCTGTCCGCCGTTATGACCACAGCCTTCCTCTCCTTCGCCCTGTCGAAGAATGTCTCGAAGAGCTGGAGAACCCTAACCTGGTCCTGGGTGGCGCATAGCTTGTAGAGCTTCTTCTTTATCTCCCTCTCCTCAGCAGGGATTTCTATTTCCTCCCTGGACTCTCTCCTTTTGCTGAACTCGTATTTCTTCAGAATCTTTCTCCTGTCTGCGTCGAAAATTATTATGCCCTCGCTTTCCAGGCTTCGCCTGATGAAGCGCCTGTAGAAGCGGGGGGTGACGTCTTCGATGCTGTAGGGCTCGCTTATCAGCTCCTCGTGCCACTTCCCAACCAGGTCATTCCAGGTTTGAAGTGGAGGAGAGAGGACGATTATTATTCCTCCCTCCGCAATCGTTTCCACTATTATTCCCAGGTCGTTGGGATGAAAGCCTTCGGTGAGGTCGAGGATCAGGGATGAGTATGTCTCTCCAAGGACTTTTGGAGATTCCTTGAAGTGCATGAACTTTCCTTCGAACTTATCTCTGGCGATCTCAAGAAAAGCGCTCCTGCCGACGATTAGGAGGCTATTTTTATCCGATTCACCCCCATGCTCACTTCTCTCTTGGAGATGTGCGGCATACACCTTTTTGGCCAGCTTTAGCAGCCTGTCGTTCAGTTCGGAGGAGCAGAGAAAGACTGCGTACCTGTGCCTGTTCTCAGCAGCGTTTCTGCAGGCCCTTCGCACCTCTTCCAGCAGTGCCTTCACTGTCATCTCTTCCGCTTCTTCGGCATTGAATAAAAGGATTATCACAGAATTATTATTCTGGGTTATCAGGAGTAATGTGTTGTTAACTCTCCCATTACGGCCATTACGGCAAAAATTTTTTATATTGTCCCAGTAAGCTGGAGGAGTGGAGTTTGAAATTCGGGAGATGTCAGATGATGAGGTGGAGGACGTAATCCACCTTGAATACGACATCCTCGGATACAGCGCCTTCGCCCAGCTCTCCATGACCGACTACAAAAAGAAGGTTCTGGTTGCGGTAAATAACGGCGAGATAATCGGCGTGGCGGTTCTCTACTGGAACGACGAGATGTTCTGCCTGGGAAGCGTTGCCGTAAAGGAGGAATGGAGGGGCAAGGGGATTGGCAAATCGCTGATAAGGAAAGCTGCAGAGATGGCCTCTCAGCTCGGTTACGATTCAGTCATGCTCGAAGTTAACACCGCGAACAGCATTGCGGTGGAGATTTACAGAAGGGTTGGATTCAGGATTGCGGAAATAATAAAGCACTACTACGGGATAGGGAAGCACGCCTACCGCATGATGCTGCAGGTTCAGCAGGTCCAGGGCTCCTAGGCCAGCTCCAGTCCTCTTGGCAATCAGAATCCCAGCAAGCCTCAGGAATGGGACTTCTTCTCTTTCAGAGCCCGCTTTAGTGGAGGAGTCATCACTGGCTTCTCCCTCAGGATGCCTTCGGGTCTGTAGTACAGGATCAGGAGCATTGCTATGCCGAAGAGGATGTATTCCAGCCACGTAGCCTCGAAGGGAAGATTTAGCATCGTTTTTATCTCGAATTTGTAAACAGTCAGGAATTGTTTTGCCAGAACGAATGAAAAGACTCCGAGAGCAACGCCTCTGTTGTTGCCCATGCCGCCAAGCAAAAGCATGAGGAAGGGGAAGAATGTCCACTCGACCCTGTTGAATGTCGTGGCAATGACATTGACGCTGTAGAATGAGTAGAGCGCTCCTGCAATGGCTGCAACAGCCGATCCAATAGCGACGGTCTTTACTCTGATGGTCATTATGTTCTTGCCAAAGGCCTCCACAACATCCTCGTTTTCCCTCATGGCTTTCAGCAATCTGCCGTAAGGGGATGTGAGAAGCCTCTCCACGAAAAGATAAACCAGAATGGCTGTGATAAGAGCAACTACTGTGAAAGCCAGAAATCTCAGCTCTCCCGGGAGCCATGCCAGTATGTCGGGCACGCTCACGCCGTAGTAGCCTCCGATGATGGCAGGATTGTAATTTGAGACCATGAATATCACTTCGCTTATTGCCAGGAGGGTTATGGCAAGATAGTCGTGCCTCAGCTTGGCGCTGGGGAGTATGAAGAGGGCCCCGGTCAATGCCCCAACCAGAGCAGCAATAATCAGCGATAGGACAAAAATCGCCAGTCCGAAAAAGGGGTTCTGGGCAATCATGGGGTTCACTACGCTTTTCAGGGCTCCACTGGCTTCGATTATGTCCCCCTCAACTCCGAAAATTGCTATGAGGATCCTGTTTACTACGCCTCCAGCAGCTATCGCTCCCATCAAAACGGCCAATGCCCTTCCGAAGTTGGGTATTCCTGCGTAACCGTACTCAATATTCAGGCTCAGGGTTACTATCAGATACAGCGAAGTCCAGAGAATTACATCTAGGATGAAGAACTCCTGCGCCATGTTCTCTTCCTCCATATTTCCAATCCCGCAATACCGCTTGGGGCCACCATAAGGGCAATTATCAGGATTACAAGGGAAATAACCTTGCTGTAAACCAGTATTGAAGGCCCGAATACCTTGGAGAGGTAGAATGTAACCATGGATTCAGACAGGCCGATGATGTATCCGCCAGTCAGCGCCCCGTAGATGCTGCTTATTCCACCCACTATGCTTGCAGCAAAAATTGAAACTATGATTATGGCGCCGGTAGCCGGGACTATTTCCTGTCTGAAGGGTAAGAGTGTGCCTGCAACAGCAGCGAGGGAGCCTGAGAGAAACCAGGAGAAAATTCGAGTGTATTCAACGTTCACGCCCATAATTTCAGCAAGAGCCGGGTTTTCCATGGATGCACGCAAAGCGATGCCGAATTTGGTTTTGTAGAGAAGCAGAAACAATGAAAGCAGGAGTGCCAGGATCGCGAGACTTGATATTACAAGTATTGCGTCCATGCCCAGAATCTTGAAGTCCATGGGGGTGAATATGAATTTTCTCGTGCTCTTCCCGGAGAGGACTCCAAGGGTTTCGGAGTATGCACCAAGAACACCCAGAAGAATGAGGTCTACTGCCAGGGTTGCAATCATCAAAATAACTATCATGGCCTCTTTATGTATCATTGGTCTGAGGACTAAGATGTATATTGCAATGCCCAGAACTCCGCCCAGAATGAATGAAACGGGGATTGTACCATACGGATGAATTCCGAAGAGTAGCCATAATGTCAGAGAGATGTATGAACCAAAAACTGCCATTGTTCCCTGAGCGAAGTTGGGTACTCCGGTGGTTATGTAAGTTATGGTCAGCCCTATACTCAGCAGTGCCAAAAGGTTCGAGTACACAAGTGCTCCCTCTATAACGACCATGGTTGCGGCGTAACCCTAAAGTTTATAAATTTTAATGTAATTTCTAGAGCATGCGATGGTTGAAGATATTTGCCGTAGTGTTCTTGGCGGCGGTTCTCCTCGCTGGTTGCGCCCAGCAGGAGAAGCCAGTGGAGAAGCCAACACCAACTCCTGCGGAGACGCCCCAACCCACCCCGACAAAGCCAGCAGAGGTGGAGATTCCGCTGGGTCTGCTGGTGGACCTTTCAGGACCCTTGACGACCTATGGTGAGGATATCAAGACAACTGTAACGATCGCCAGTGAGAGGATTAATGCCTATTTCGAGAAAAACGGTAAACCATACAGGGTTAAGCTTTACGTTGAGGACACGAGAGTCGATCCGAAAATAGCTCTGGACAAGGTCATGACTCTGCACAGCAAGGGTGTCAAGCTCATAATCGGCCCGATGGGTAGTGGAGAGGTGAAAAATGTCATTGAGTACGTGAGGTCAAACAAGATAATCCTCGGCTCTCCATCGTCAACGGCAGCTCCCAAGTATATAGGTGTCACATCTCCTGAAGAGAAGAAGTACGTGTTCAGGTTCGTCGCCACCGACGCTTTCCAGACCAAGGCAATTGCAAAGCTGGCTGAGGAGCTTGGTGTTAAAGCTGTGGTTATAACTTACCTCGGTAATGCCTGGGGTAAGGGACTTGAGGAGTATGGTAAGGCCGAATTCGAGAAACTCGGCATCGAGGTAGGGGCCTCTGTTGAATATCCGGACCCGCCCCCGGCAGACTTCACGCCATATATAGCCACAATCGAGGATGCCGTAAAAGACCTGCTCAAAAAATACAACCCTGAAGAGGTCGCTGTGGTGACGTTCAGCTATGAAGAAGTGGCTACGATGCTCGCACAGATGAAGGACGACTCGGTTCTGTTGACCGTCAAATGGATTGGCAGTGATGGTACTGCGAAGAGCAACAAGGTCATAGAAGACGTGCCTGAGAAGGCCAGCAAGGTTGGACTTTACAGCACAGTCTCAGAGACGAGGGGTGGAGCAGCCTTTGAGGACCTCAAGAAGGTCTATGCCGAAAGGACTGGTGGTAAAGAGCCCAAGAGCTACGGTCTGAACGCTTACGATGCCGCGTGGGTTTTCGCCCTGTCCTTTGCTGAGGTTTACGACAAGCTCGGCAAGTATGATGCGGACGAAATGGCCAAGACAATTCCGGAAGTTGCCGAGAAGTACAGCAAGGGCGAGTACGGTGTCGAACCTGTCAGCGGACCCGTTAAGTTTGATGAGTATAACGATAGGGTTGGAACTGAATACAGAATCTACGCAGTCAAGGAGGGAGCCTGGACTGAAGCTGGAGTATGGAGCTTCGAAACCAACTCGATCAAGTGGACCTGACGCTGAAGTCAACGCGCTTGTAACGGAAGAGATCACCAAGAACTTCGGTGGGTTGAGAGCCCTGGATGGGGTTAGTGTAGAAGTGCCTAAAGGTGGCATAACGCTGATAATCGGCCCCAACGGCAGCGGAAAGACGACGCTGATAAATGTGGTGACAGGGTTCATCAAAGCCGATGCTGGCAGAATAACCTTTGAGGGTGTGGACATCACCAATAAAGCACCACATGACAGGTTCAAACTGGGTATCGTCAGAACTTTCCAGACGCCTCATCCTCTGAAGAAGCTGACCGTGCTGGAAAACCTGCTGATAGCCGACGCTGGCTACGGCGAGAGAGTCAGCGAAGCCTTCAGTGGAAAATGGCTCAAAAGGGAAGAAGAGCTGGTGGATAAAGCTTTCAGTATTCTCAATTTTTTGGGCATTGAGCACCTATGGAGCGACTGGGCAATGAATCTGAGTGGCGGGCAGCTCAGACTGCTCGAAATTGGCAGAGCACTGATGTGCGATGCAAAGCTCATCATCATGGATGAGCCCATTGCCGGAGTCGCCCCAGCACTGGCTCACAGCATACTGCGGAAGCTGAAGGACCTGGCAAAAGATGGTATTTCGTTCATGATAGTGGAGCACAGGCTCGACATAATTCTCGATTACGTCGACAGAGTGTACGTGATGGCCAACGGCAGGATTGTTGCTGAGGGCAGGGGAAGGGAAATTCTTAATAATCCAGAAGTTATTGAGGTGTATCTTGGTGCTCAGGGCTGAGAAGCTGTCGGCTGGATATAAGGAACTGCACATTCTCTTCGAGGTAGATGCAAATGTGGAGAGGAAGAAGATAACCACTGTAGTTGGCCCTAACGGCAGTGGCAAAAGCACTTTCCTGAAATCAATATTTGGCCTCACCACCATCCACTCGGGGAGGGTGATATACAACGACAGGGACGTCACAACAACGCCTCCCCACGAGAGGACGAAGATGGGGATCGCATATCTGCCGCAGGTGGACAACGTCTTCACCAATCTCACCGTTGAGGAAAATCTGAAGATTGCGGGCTACACGCTGGATAACGGTGAATATAAAGACAGGAGAGACCTCGCCCTTGACGTCTTCCCCGAGCTCGAGTACAGGCTGAACCAGAAGGCAGGAACCCTCAGCGGAGGAGAGAGGCAGTTCCTTGCCATAGCCACCGCCCTCATCAGAAAAGCGGAACTGCTGATGCTGGATGAGCCGACAGCCATGCTTTCTCCAAAGTTCGCCAACACGATTTTCGACAAGATAATCGAGCTGAAGGACAGACTCGGCCTCACGATACTTCTGGTGGAGCAGAACGTCAAAAAAGCCCTTGAGATAAGCGATAACGCATACCTCCTCATCAGCGGGAGAGTTGCTTTCGAAGGAAAGGCGGAAGAGCTTCTGGACCACGAGAAGTTTGAACAGCTCTGTATTGGGATTTGATTTCTCATTTTTTACTTTCAGATTGTTTTCTGTCTACTCACGGGAAATTATCCTTCCGATGTGGGTCAGGATTTTCTTTTCCGCTCTCCTTATGTTCTTGGAAATTCCGGCCTTTGAGATCCCGAACTCCCTCGCCAGCTTCGTTATGTTTACCTTCCTGGGATCTTCATAAAACCCCTGCTTTATGGCCGCCTTCAGAATTGATTTCTCTGCAGGTGTGAGCTCGTCGATTGCCCTCATCAGGTCGGCAAGTATTGATGAGTGGCTTATTATTCTGGAGAAGTCCTCAACGGTAATCCTGTTCTGGTTGCGTATGACGAACTGGTTGTTCTTCTCCAAATCATGCAGAGCCCTCTCAACATCCATCTTTGTGTCAAAACCCACCTGCCAGAGCTCGCTCCCGTTCCTGACGTGGAACGGCCCGACGATGTAGCCGTGATTTCGCCTTATGGCCCTCATTGCATCGGTATAGTCTATCTCAACCCTGACGGAAGCTATGTTTCTCTCTTTAGAAAGAAAATCCAGCTTGTGAAACTTCGGCTGAGATTGCAAGGCATAAATTGCATTCTGAAGCTCATCGGAGTCCTTTGCCATAATATAGCCACGGATAATGAAGGAATTAGCTCCAAAATCCCAGTATGTACCGAAATACGAGACGTCAAGATCGTCTGAGGTGTTCACAAACGGGCAGTCGTACTGAAGCATATCAATTGTGAGGACGTACATGGTAATTTCACTATTTGTTATGATATATATAAGTCTTAGGTGAGGTGTGGGACAACTCGATAAAACTTCATCGTTCCCGAGCCCGGCCAGAACACGATACGAAAAATACATTAATTTCATCGAATTCTACACCACATGGAATTGTTCTCACCCTTAGAGCTTGGCAGCTTTACAGCAGAAAACAGGATCGTAAAGTCGGCCACAGCAGAATCCATGGCGGATGATGACGGTTTTGTGACGGAGGGCTTTGTTCAGTTCTACAGAAGGCTTGCCGAAGGTAGGGCAGGGGCCGTCATCACGGGACACATGTTTGTCACGGATGACGGAAAAGCCCACAGGAAGATGACCGGCATAAGCAGTGACGAGCACATCGGCGGTTTGAAAAGAATGGTTGAGGAAGTGAGAAACGTCAACAGCTCGCAGATTCTTATTGCGCAAATCTCCCATGCGGGAAGGCAGGGGCTTAACCCTGTGGCCCCATCTCCCGTCCATGATCCGGTCATGAGGGTTACTCCCAGAGAGCTCACGAAAGAGGAGATAGAGCGGATAATTGATGCATTTGGTGCTGCAGCTCGAAGGGCTCAAAAGGCAGGGTTTGACGCGGTTCAGCTCCACGCAGCCCACGGGTACCTCCTGAGCGAGTTCATATCTCCCCACACAAACCGCAGAAAGGACGAGTACGGTAGGGAGAGGGCGAAAATTCTCCTTGACATAAAGGAGAGGATAGACGAAAAAAGCAGAATTCCGGTTCTGGTCAAGATGAACGCCACCGACTTCATTCCGGGAGGCCTTGAAATCGGTGAAGCGGTGAGAATTGCAAAACTGCTCGAGAAAGCAGGTTTCGAGGCAATAGAGGTGAGCGGGGGGATGTTTGAGTCTGCACACCACACCGGTTACAACGTCGTGTGCCAGAAGGTCTCGAAGAGCGGCGAGGGATATTTCAGGGAGTTTGCCAGGAAGATTAAGGAAGCGGTGAGCATACCGGTTATAGCAGTCGGAGGAATCAGGAGCAAAACCTTTGCGGAATGGCTGATTAAAGAGGGTTACGCTGACATGGTGTCCATGGCCAGACCGCTGATAAGGGACCCATTCCTCCCGCTCAGGTGGATGCAGGGTGAAAGTGAGGCGAGTGACTGCAGGTCGTGTAACCTGTGTCTGAGAAGTGTCTCAGCTAGGGAAGTGGGCTGCCAAAGCGTGCTTGAAGAGTCCTGAAAGTTCGGAAATTTTCTTAACCAAGCTGTCTTTCAAGGTCAAAACCTGTCACCCATCACTTTATATGGCATGCAGCGCTGCCCTGTTTTCATCGGCATTTCTCATATGGGTGTGTGATGCCCACTCAACGCCTCTCTCTGGGAATCGGATTCTATGGTTTTAACGGTTTCACAGACGTGAAGAAATAGAAAGAATTTCAAATACCGGAATTGAAAGAAAACCGATGAAGCCCATCATCGGCGTCGTCCACCTCAGGCCCCTCCCGGGAGCTCCGCTGCACAGCGATTTCGCTGAGGTTCTTGACGCTGCCGTGAAGGATGCGAGAGCGCTGGAGGAGGGAGGAGTTGATGCCCTGCTCATCGAGAACTTCGGAGACGTGCCCTTCCTCAAAACCGCCCCGCCCGAAACCGTTGCCTGCATGACTGTCATTGCGAAAGAAATTGCCAGAGAAACTTCTCTCCCCCTGGGAATAAACGTTCTCAGAAATGATGTCGTTGCGGCCATTGCCATCGCAAAAGCTGTGAACGCGGACTTTGTCAGAGCCAATCAGCTCATATTCCCATCCTTCATGCCCGAAGGGTTCATGGATGCCAATCCTGGTGAAGTTCTCAGATACAAGAGACAGATAGGCTGCAGGGCAATGATTTTTGCAGACGTAAGAGTGAAGCACTCCGTTCAGCTGGCAAAGCTTGAGGACTTCGCCGAGAACTTCGAAAGGAGCCTGGCGGATGCGGCCATAATAACCGGGACATCAACCGGTTCTGCTCCGGATTTTAGAACTGTATCCAGAGCAAAAAGGCTTTTCAAAGCTCCCGTACTGGTTGGAAGCGGCGTAAACACCGAAAACGTTTCGGAATTCCTTAAGCTGTGCGATGGCGTAATCGTAGGTACTTATTTCAAAAAATCTGGGAGAGTTGAGGCTGAGAGGGTGAGGAGCCTGGTTAGAATTGCAAAAGCTTTTAAACATTTTTAGGTGAGTCTAAAAATGTGAAGTGCCATTCGTGCAGCGAAGCAAGTGAGGTCACGGAAGCCAGACACCGAGTTCTGCTGGTTGGCAGCCCGAACGTGGGAAAGAGCACGATTTTCTTCCATCTCACAGGGAAGTATGCGACGGTATCGAACTACCCCGGCACAACCGTTGAAATTGCCAGAGGGAAAATTCCAGAGCTTGACGCCGAGGTCATCGACACGCCGGGCATGTACTCCCTCATGTCCATAACTGAGGAGGAGAGGGTGGCAAAGAAGATGCTCTTTGAGGGAGGCGCTGTCATCGTCCATGTTGTGGATGCGAAGAACATCGACAGAATGCTTCCCTTCACTCTTCAGCTGATTGACGCTGGCTTTAACGCCATTCTCGTCCTGAACGCCATGGATGAGGCCGAAAGGGCAGGTCTTGTTATAGACATAGAAAAGCTCAGAAGAAGGCTTGGGACGCCTGTAGTTCCCACGGTTGCCACCAAGAAGAAGGGGGTAAGAGAGCTTAAGGAGGAGATTGCAAAAGCTCTGGAGGGGCTGGAACAATTGAAACCGGATGCACCAGAAGATCACGGAAATTGGACCCTGAACTCCAGCCTGGAAAAGAGCATTCAGAGAATATCTTCAGCCCTTTCTGAAAAGCACCCTGTGAGCAAGAGGGTGCTGGCTTTGCTTCTTCTTGCCGGCGACCCAGACGTGGGGAGCATGCTGGAGCCCCATGAGCTGGAGGTGGTGGGAAAAGAGCTTGAGGGGTTGAGGATACGATACGGCCAGTCCCCAGCTTATCGCATCGCCATGGAGTATGAGAGGCTAGCAGAGAAAATACTGGACGGCGTTGTATCTCAGCGTGAAGCCAGAAGGAGCTTTGCTGACAAACTTGGAGAGCTAACGCTGAACCCCATCTTCGCAATTCCCATGTCCCTGCTGACCCTCTACGCCCTCTACCTCTTCGCCGGAGTGATTGGAGCCCAGATTCTCGTGGATGCAATAGAGGGGTGGTTTGAGGCCAGCATCAACACAGCCCTCAACGCCTGGCTGGAGGCGAACGTTCCAAATTACTGGCTGAGGGAGCTCGTGGGAGGGGATTACGGTATCATAACCCTGGCCTTCAGATACGCAATAGCCATAGTCCTTCCCGTGGTTGCTTCATTCTTCCTGATATTCTCAATCATCGAGGATTCCGGCTACCTGCCACGAATGGCCTTTCTGCTGGACGGGCTCTTCAAGAAAGTTGGGCTCAGCGGGAGAGCGGTAATTCCTCTGCTTCTGGGCTTTGGGTGCGGAACCATGGCCACCATAGTTACCAGAGTCCTCGAATCCAGAAGGGAGAGGATGATTGCAACGCTGATGCTCGCTGTAGCCATACCATGCTCAGCCCAGCTCGGCGTGATTATGGCGGTGGCTCCCGACTTCACAGCCATTCTGCTCTGGGCCTTCTTCGTTTTCGGCGTTCTGCTTACCGTGGGCTTTCTCGCCTCGCAGTTCATGCCCGGGGAGAAGCCGGTGTTCTTCATGGAAATCCCGCCCCTCAGAATGCCCTCGGCAAGGAATGTACTCGTGAAGACCTTAACACGGCTCGAATGGTACTTCAAGGAAGTCCTGCCCATCTTCGTAATTGCAAGCGTCCTCATCTGGGCTGGCAGACTCACCGGCGTTTTCCAGCTCCTCATATCGCTGCTGAGCGTTCCGGCAATGGCTATTGGTCTGCCGGCCGAGTCAGCGGTGGTCTTCCTCTACGGATTCTTCAGGAGGGACTACGGAGCTGCGGGGCTTTACGACATAGTGGGGCAGGGAATGATGGACTACAGTCAGATTGTGGTGGCCATGATTGCTCTTACACTATTCGTCCCATGCGTAGCCCAGTTTGGTGTTATGGTCAGGGAGAGGGGCATCCGCTTTGCTGCTCTGACCTTCATAATTTCAGCTCTGGTTGCATTTGGCGCAGGTTATTTAGCCAGCGCGATTCTTACAGCAATGGGGGTATAAAGTTGAGGGGTGCAGAGAGGTGGAGTGAGGAAGTTGAGAATTCCCTCAAGAACATCTGGATTGCGGAGTTTGAGGAAAACAGGCATGTAAGCAGAGATGAAGTGGAAAAGCTGGATGAGCTCCTGAAAGATGGTTTTGTGGAAGTTAAAGGCGGCAGAATTGCGCTGACGGAGAAGGGAAAGGGTGTTGCGGAGAGAGTAATCCGCCTCCACAGGCTTGCTGAGAGACTCCTTATCGACGTGCTCGGAACAGCAGAGAGCTCAGTGGAGCAGAACGCATGCAGATTTGAACACTTCCTGAGCAGGGAAGTGGAGGAGGCGATCTGCACGCTCCTCGGCCACCCCGAAATATGTCCTCACGGACAGCGAATTCCTAAGGGCAGGTGCTGCGAGGAGAGGGAAGAAGAAGTAAAGAGAGTAATTTACAGGCTGAGTGAGCTGAATCCCGGAGAGGCTGGGGAAATAAAGTACATAGCCGGAGATGAAAGGATTCTGAAGAAGGTCATAGCAGTTGGCCTGCTGCCCGGTAAGAAAGTTAAGGTCGTCAGGGTCTTTCCCGGAGCCATAATACAGGCCGGCAATACTCAGTTTGCTGTGGATGAGGAGATAGCAGATACGATTTACGTCCTGAAGGTCTGAAAAGCAGTGGTAGCAGTTGTTATGATTCTGAAGGGGAAGCACTCCACAGTTTTCGTGAAGGGTGGTGTTGCCAGAAAGGTTTTCCACCCGGAGTTCAGGCTTAATTTCTGGAAGGAGGCGAGGTTTCTGGTAGCTCTACAGCCCTTTCATTTCGTTCCCAGGCTTTATGCCATTATTCCTGAGAAGTTAACCGTGGAAATGGAGTTTGTAGAGGGCAAGACCATAGGAGAACTCGTCAGAACTGGCAATATAGATGAACTCAAGATTACAGCCCTCAGAACTGCCGAAATATGCAGAACACTGGATGTGCTCGGGATACAGAAGGAGGAGATGAACCATCCGGACAAGCACGTGATTTTGAGCTGGGACGTGAAAGGGGGCGAAGAACGTGTAAACGTTAAGCTAATCGATTTTGAGAGGTCGAAGGAGAGCGGGAAGCCGTCGAACCTGACCCAGTTCATTGTGTATCTTCTCCGAAAGAGGGTTATCGTAAATCGGAGAGATGAGGTGATATCTCTACTGAAATCGTACAAAGCAGGCTATTCCGAGGAAACGTATCTGAAAATTATCAATCTTTTGATGGAAAGCTTTAAGTACCAGGAAATAAGAGGCTGAGAAATTAGATTTGGAGGTGGATTTAGTGGATTTCGAAAGTAGACCTCCTGTAGAGGTCGGAGACGTAAGAAGCGTAAAAATTGAAGCATTAGGAAGCGGCGGCGACGGAATTGCAAGAATTGGTGGATTCGTAGTGTTTGTTCCGGGAACGAAGGTTAATGATGAAGTGACTGTAAGGATCACCAAGGTTTTGAGAAAGTACGCTTTTGCAGAAGTGGTTGAGTAGTCAGAGTTGTCAGAGTTTTGAGATTATCTCGGAAATTCTGGAAATTCGTTCTTCCAGTTCTTTTATATCTTTTTTGAGCTTTTTTATGTTCAGTTCGGCACCTTCTCTCAGCACAGCGCCATACTGTGTCGGTTCAATTATTCCAGACTGCTCAAGAACGCGAAGCGAGTACCTTACCTTGTGACGGGGCATGTTCAGAAGCTCAGCCAGCTTGAAGATTCCTATGGGCTGGTTAGATTTAACAGCTTCGAGAACTTCAAGATGCCTCAGGGCTATTTCAGCTTCCTGTTTAAGCTTCCTCAAAACCATGCCTCAATGTTCATATCAAAATATTAAAATGTAACTGCTCAACTTTTCAACTTCTGATTCCTCTGCCTCCAACCCTCACTCAACCTCCGTGCGGGAGAAAAGGAATGAAGAGAGTGTGAGGAACATGGGGCAGCTCAGAACTATGACTGCGATGCTCAGAGCTGGATTGAAAAAGGCGTATCCTGTTGTACTCCATCTGAGCGCGTCAACTGAGTAAGACAGGGGGTTGAGCATGGCCAGAGCCTCAACAAAGCCGGGCAGCTCGCTCAACGGGAAAAGGGCTCCTGACAGAAAGAAGATGGGAAAGACGAAGAAGTTCACAACTATCTGAAATCCGTGGATGTCCCGCATTACCGTTGAAATGGCAATTCCGATGGCCGTGAAGGTAAGGGCTGTAAGGAAGAGCAGCACAGGGAATAGCAGAAGATTGCTTCCGGCTGGTCTGAATCCAATAAGCATGCTGACGGCCACCATTATCAAACCCTGCACGAAGGCCGTTGTTGCCCCTCCAAGAGCTCTGCCCAGGGCAATAGAGAAGCGACTTGCAGGAGAGACCATTATTTCCCGCAGAAAGCCGAACTGCCTGTCCCAGACCACCGAAACTCCCGAGAAAACGCCGGTGAAAAGCACCACCATTGCCGCTATGCCGGGGGATATGAAGTTAACGTAATTGATCTCAACTCCCTGAAATTCAACCCGTCTGAAACCAAGGCTGAAGAAGGCCAGGAAGAAGAAAGGCATGCCTATGCTGCCAAAAACCCTGCTTTTAGCCCTCATGTACCTTTTCAGATCCCTCAGCCACAAGACATAAACTGCATCAAGCTCCCCCATTTCAATCCCCCGGTGCCGAATCGGCTGAAAGAGTTATGAAAACGTCCTCCAGTGTGGGCTTTCTGACTTCGACTCCTTTCACATTAACGCCTCTTAAAGTCCTCAGAACGTCCATAACTTCCGGAAGTGTTTCTGAAGCCCTTTTCACGTGCATTTCAATAACGCTGCCGTTCAGGGAGATGTGAGTAGCAAGGTCAGCGAGACTATCTGCAACAGCCTTAAGCCTTTCAGAATTCACGTCAAAACTCAGAACTATAACCTCCTCTCCAATTCTCTCCTTCAGCGACTGTGGCGAGTCCAGTGCCACAATTTTCCCGCTCCGCATCACCGCAACCCTGTCGCAGAGCTTCTCAGCCTCATCCATGTAGTGAGTCGACAGGATTATCGTCACGTCCTCCGAGATATCCTCTATATGCTCCCATATCGTTCTTCTTGTCGCCGCGTCCAGGCCGAGGGTGGGCTCATCAAGAATCAGGATGTCGGGAGAGTGCATTATGCCCCTCACAACCTCAAGCTTCCTCTTCATCCCGCCGCTGAGCTTTTTCACCTGTACGTTTCTGTAATCTTCGAGATTGACGAGTTCCAGCAGCTCATCTATTCTGTTCCTTCGCTCATTCCTGCTCATTCCGTAAAGCCTGCCGTGTAAGTCGAGATTCTCGAATACCGTGAGCTCAACGTCCAGCGTTGACTCCTGAAAAACGACCCCCAGCCTCTCCCTCACCCTCCTGGCGTCTTTCCTGACGCTGTAGCCCTCCACAAGTGCGTCACCGCTGGTGGGTTTCAGAAGAGTGCACAGTATTTTCATCGTCGTCGTTTTCCCAGCCCCGTTTGGGCCAAGCAATCCGAAAATCTCTCCTTTTTCGACAGAGAAGCTTATTGAGTCAACTGCCACGACGCTGCCAAAAACCTTCACGAGGTCCTGTACCACCACGGACATTTTCGGCCGTGAAAAACCTTAACGGTGAAGATCCTTCTCTTCCACGCCCAGAACCGCCAGAAAAACGTTGGCCTTGACGGTCATTTCAAAATAGTTCATGTCTGGCTCGAGAACGGCAAATTTTTTGGGAACGGGGATGCAGAGCCGCTCTCCCGAGCAATAACGGTATCTCCCATGCCTGTCCACAACGACTCTGAGCCTGCTGGGGCGTTTTCTGTTTACGACGATGAAAATATTGCTTCCGTTGTTCTGCCTGACGATTTCCATCAGTTTCTCCGTGTTGTATTTCCTGAAGAGGCAGCGACAGATTTTTTCAGCAACATGGTTGCCTACATGAATTTCTGAGGAATCCTCATCCATGACCTCGAGCTCCAACATTCCATCATCAATTGGACAGGTAGGATATAAGCCTTTTCCTCTTTTGAAATTTCTCTTTTTCTCAGCTTGTGTAAAATTACAGTTGGTAATTAATCCCGATCCGATCGTTCCGCCCTCTTTGGTCTCCATCTTCCACCAAACCCCTTTCCAATGAAATACGTTTCTGCACTCCTCTTCCTCGATGCCTGCGGGGAGTGGAATTTTTTGAATCTGAAATGGGGCTTTAACTCCTTCTGAAACTTTCCGATTTCCTCGCCCTGAAAGACCTTGACAACAAAGTTCCCTCCGGGTTTCAGAACCTCTTTAGCTATGCTGAAAGCAGCCCTTGCCAGCTCGACGCTTATGAAGTGGTCCATTGACCACTTTCCTGTTATCTTGGGTGCTGCATCGCTTATCACCACATCGAACTCACTTCTGACCTCTTTTATCTTTTCGAGGGTTTCCTTTTTCGTTATGTCGCCCCTGATGAAGGTCACACCTTCGATGGGGGGCATCGGATTTAAATCGACGGCTACCACATCCGCACCGAGCTTCACAGCCACCTGACTCCATCCGCCTGGAGACGCGCCGAGATCAAGAACAGAGTAACCTTTTTTGATGATTCCGAATTTACTGTTTATCTGTAAGAGTTTGAAGGCTGCTCTGCTTCTGTAGCCTTTCTTTTTCGCCTCCCAGTAGTAGTAGTCCTGTCTGTCGTCAACTCTCCTTGGCTTCATTCCGCTCCCCAACCACGCTGACAGCTACCCTTCGATTTCTTGGGCCATCCAGCTCCACGAAAAGCACCCTCTGCCAGGTTCCCAGCACGGGTCTTCCACCATCTACTGGAATGACGATGCTGTTGCCCAGCAATGTGGCCCTCAGGTGGGCATCGGCATTGCTGTCGATAACGTCATGCCTGTACCCTGCTCCACGTGGAATGAGCTTCTCCAGCATCGTCTCGAGGTCTTCCAGCAAGCCTTTCTCACCCTCGTTGAGAACCACAGCCGTTGTGGTGTGGATGGAATAAATTACGGCGATTCCGTTCTGGACATTGCTTCTCCTAACCTCTTCCACAACCCTATCTGTGATATCCACGATTTCTACCCGTCTGCCGGTTTTTATTACTATCTCGTTCACCATGTTCATGGAACTCTGACGAAGTACTCTTTAAAACCTTCGCGCCCCTCCTGACTTTCCAGCCTCTGCAGCCTGATCTCTCCAAAATCAATCCTGCGAATACGTTCTCTGATATTGGTGGAAACAGCAAGTTCCTTCCTCTCAAAGTCTATGGATTCAAGCAGACCCATTCCCAAGTATCTATCACCATATAGTCCGACAAGAAGACCTTTAAGCTCTCCAACGGACACGATATTTACTTCCTGGACTTCAAAGATTTCACAGAGGCTTTTAATCACGCTCGGAGAGAGCTTCTGAGGCGTTGAGGTGAAAACATTCAGAAAGTCATATCCCCTTTCAGAATAAACAACGGAATCGATGATTCCGTCAAGATTCACCTCCTCCCCACTGAATAGAGACGTGTTTCCCAGCTTGACCTCGCCTCCAGCTCTGAAAACCCTTATAAAGCTCCCATTCAGCTTCTCCCTGTATAGCTCCTCCCTGATTTCACATCTCAGCTCTCTGCTCCTCCTCTTCACAACAAATGACTCAACCCGTACTGTATCGAAACCGTCCAAGTAGTAGGGTGCATCACCGAAGCAGGCAATTACTTCAGGTTCAAGAATTTCCAGCTTTGCAAGCTTGTAGTCTCTAGCCTTCCTCCCTCTCACCCAGCCAGTGGAGTCGAAGATTGCCCTGTCCCCTCTCCGCAACCTCTTAAGTTTTGAGATGGCCTTAAGGCACAGACTCTCCCTTCCCGCAGGCGATATGCTGCCGATGAAGCATCCATCATGCATCTGTAGCTGGGAGATGTGGAGAACCCTGCTGGTTGTGAAGGCGTATCCCATGGCTCCGGGATGTGCGATGTCGCTCTGCCCTACATCAAAATCGAAAACGTCTTTGCTCCCTTCCATTCTGTTTACAAGAAACGTGGCAAGGCTGCTCTTTCCGCTGTCAACATCTCCGAAAATGAAGATGCTGTTGAAGTCTGACCTCGCCAGCTTCTCCCAGCTCTTCGGAATGGTGGAGCCGTTGAGCCGGATGTAGTTGCCCGAAATTCTGATCAGTGACTTCTCCAGAATGAAAACCGGCACAACTCTGCCCTTTGGAACCTTCAGCCTCTCAACGGGACAGCCGAATACTTCCGCTCTGCCTTCTACCTCAATTTCAGCCTCGCCCTCCACAAGCAGGGTTGAGTTGGGAGTCTCTTCGAACTCCGTCATTGCTCCATCCGGATCAGAACCTTCCTCATCTCAGGCTGGGTCTCTATCAGCTTGGTCAGGTTGTAGTCACCCATTATGGAGATGCTCAGATCGTCCGTGTTCTTTACGTAATTGTATGCGGTCTGATTCCCTCTCACGAAGAAAACATTTGGCTCGGTGAAGTGCATGGCAACAACCTTTTCATAATAGCTGCCGTTCATGCGGTAGGCGACTGCATAGAAGTCAGCTGAAACGTTTCCAGACATTATACTTTTCAACACATCTCCCCTGAACACCAGCATGAATTCAGCGGAACCGATTTGGGAAGTGTAGTTGGTAATGGCCAGGTCTCCGCTCTTTTTATCATTATACACGTCCACTGCATCGAGAACGGCTGAATATGTTCCCAGGAGAATCGGAGAGGTCTGTAAAATGGCAGCATAGGGCCCGTTAACACGAACTTCGAGCCCATCATAACTTTCCTTGTCAGTATAGGAGAAGTAGGCCTTTTTCTTTCCGATATCTATCATGTAAAGGACGCTACCGTCCGTGTAGTTGTAGGATACCACCATTTCCCGGATAGATGCACCGGATGAAAGGGTGAAATGCCTGAAAACCTGATCTTTAAACACGTTCTTCAGGTAGGCGTTTGCGAGAATCATGAGGCTTGAATTTGGTGTGAAGTTGAAGTAAATAATCTCATCCCCATTTGCATACCTCAGCAACTCAACTCCAGCCCCCAGCTCAGCTTTTATCTCCCTTCCCGGCGAAGTGCCGCCTCTGAAAGCGTATGCCAGAACCGAACCGACCATGATCAGTGCCAGCAAGAATGCGAGGAGCTTTGCTGATCTGCTCTGCATTTTGTTTACCATGCTGCCCTCTACAACCACTGGTAAATAAAATTTTGTCTGTGGGTGGGTTTCAGGTGGGGGCCAGAGGTTACAGAGAAATGAGTGGGTGGGCTTGACAGTCCTTCCACCTTACGGGAAGTTGTCCTTACTATGAGCTTCAGCAGCCCTGTCTTCAAGCACCCAGACGGGGTCAAAAAGTTTCAGCGACCTCAGGAATTCCTCATCCATGTATGTTCCAACATGGTTATTGATTTCGAATGCTGGCAATTTGGATTTAGGAGTCCAAAAAGCGCAAAAATTATATCCTGAATCCCGCAGCATCAACGGAGGTGTTATCATGCCAGCTGTAGTTGATGCTGAAAAATGCACTGCATGTGGGACATGTGTAGATGAATGTCCCGTAGGTGCGATTGAGCTTGAGGATGTGGCCGTGGTGGATGCAGACGCATGTACTGAGTGCGGTACATGCGTGGACGTCTGCCCGAGCGACGCGATAACAATTGAGTGACCCTTTCATTCGCTACATCTTTTTTTTCACCACAAATTTTTTAATTGGCTGACGTAATTTTTTGGGGGAGACTTCATGGGAATCATACTCAGTCTGAAGAAGAGGTTCGGGTTTATTTTCAGGTGGATATTCAAGAAGGACAAAATGCGTATCGGCATTTACGGCCCGCCCAATGCCGGGAAAACGACGCTGGCAAACAGGATTCTGAGAGACTGGACTGGCGATGTAATAGGCTCTGCAAGCGAGATTCCTCATGAGACGAGAAGGGCCAGGCTGAGGGAAGGCGTGAAGATTGAGGTGGACGGGAAGAGCCTTACCCTCGACATAGTTGACACCCCGGGCCTGGCAACCAAAATCGACTTCCACGACTTTCTGAAGTTCGGTCTGAGTGAGGAGGAGGCGAAGAGAAGGGCGAAAGAGGCGACAGAGGGTGTTATAGAGGCGATAAAGTGGTTAGATGATCTCGACGGCATACTGCTGGTCATGGATTCAACCGAAGACCCTTACACCCAGGTGAACGTCACCATAGTCGGTAACATCGAAGCCAGAAACCTGCCCCTGCTCATAGTGGCCAACAAGATTGACCTTCCAAACGCGTCGCCGGCCAGAATAAAGGCAGCGTTCCCGCAGCATCCTGTCGTCCCCATTTCTGCGCTGAAGGGTCTGAACATAGACAGCCTGTACAAGGCCATGGCGGAGAGGTTCGGGTGATGCATATGAAATTGAGTGTGACGGGGTGACGGGGATGGAAGGAGTTCAGCTCAATCTCATATCCAAGGAAAGGCTGGAAAAAATGCCTTCCATGGAGAAGCTCAGGATGATTCTGGACAGCGTGAAAGAGGGCAAGATAGTGGTGCTGGAGAGCGGTTTGACGCCTGAGGAGGAGGCGAAGCTCATCGAGCTCACCATGCTGGAAATAGACCACGAGAACTTCGTCGGGATAGAGGTGGAGTCCTACCCCCATAAGGAGAAATCTTTCTTCAGCAAAATACTCGGGAAGAAAGGTGGGAGGCTGACAGTTATCGGCCCTGCCAACCGCCTTAAGACCCTTTCCAAGCAGGAGGATCTGATTACCGCCCTAGTTCAGCTCGGTGAATAATCTTTGGTGAAAGACAATGCCCCACCAATGCACGAAATGCGGAAAGGAGTATGCTGATGGAGACGTTCGCATACTCAGCGGATGCGAGTGCGGAAACAACAGGTTCCTCTACGTTCCGAAGGTTAAAAGGGAGAAGGAGGAGCAGGTTGAGGAAATCAAGGAGCAGCTTTCTGAGATGGGTATTGAGAGCGTCAAGATTCTTGCCCCGGGCATGTACGAGATAAACCTTGAAAGAATTCTGGAGCGGGACGAGATCGTCATTGCGCTGCAGGAAGACGGGAGGTACGTTATCCACCTTCCATCTCTTTTGAAGAGGAGAAAGGAGAAAAAACAGTGAGCGGGTTTCGTAGGATCGTCAGGTAAAGTCAGACATGCAGTGATGGCCTCCACTAACCAACATGCTTTACCTCCTGGGTGGGCTGAGCGCGCTTGCTCGGAGCGCGAAGCAAAAGCAAGTGGCTCAAATCTGATGGTGGGAGAAAAAGGTTTTCTTACGCAGTTCATCCCGCAATCTAAAGATTGGATATTTCTTGCTGATCAGTGTTAACAAAAATACAACTGAATTATTATATAACTTAAATAAACTATTTAAAAATTTACCAAAACAAAAAACCCAAAGTTTAAAAACTGTTCTCTGCTCAGTATTATTTGCTCATGAATAATGACTACTGGGACCCCAAAATCGAACTGATGAGCAGAAAAGACCTCGAGAATTTGCAGTTAAAACGGCTGAGGTGGCAGATAAGGAGGTGTTATGAGAACTCTCTGTTCTACAGAGTCAAGTTTAAAAAAGCCGGCGTATCTCCGGAAGACATAAGAACGCTGGACGACTTGGAAAAGTTCCCATTCGTGTTCAAGGGCGAGCTCAGGGATGAACAGAGGAGATTTGGCGTTAACAGGTACCTTGTTACCAGAGACAAGCTTGTAGAAGCATATCCAACTTCCGGAACCACAGGAGAGCCGGTTCTCAACTTCTGGACAGAGATGGACAGGGAGTACATAATCGACGTTACGGCCAGAACTCTCTGGAGCATGGGATTGAGGAGCGATGACGTCGTTCACAACGCCTTCAAGTACGAGCTCTGGGCAGTTGGCATGGCAATTCATCGAGCTGTCCAGAAGATTGGAGGATTCGTCCTGCCTATCGGCGACGGGAAGCTGATGAGGCAGATTGAGTTTCTGGTCAATATGTCGCCTACGGCCATCTTCTCAACGCCTACGCTGGCACTTAAAATAGGAAGTAAACTCCACGAGCTCGGATACAGTGGTGACGATCTGACCCTGGAATTCGGTGCTTTTGGTGGCGAGCCCGGAGCAGGCATACCTTCCACCAGAAAAAAGATAGAAAAGCTGCTGGGAATCGATGCCTACGACTACTACGGGCTCATGGAAATTGCGCCCACCTTCGCCTCTGAGTGCACGGAGAAGGCCGGCCTTCACTGGAGCGAAGATTACCATCTGGTGGAGATCGTCGACCCGAAAACCAGTGAAAGGGTTGGAGAGGGGGAGAAGGGCGTCGTCGTGATTACGCATCTGTCCAAAGAGGCCACACCCATGGTAAGGTACTGGACCGGAGACATAGCCAGACTGGAATACGAGAAGTGCTCCTGCGGCAGAACGCACGCCAGGTCTCCGGGCGGGATAGTTGGCAGAACTGACGATATGATAATTTACCACGGGATAAGCTTCTACCCCAGCGAAATCGAAGAAGTTTTGCGTCTCTTCCCTGAAGTTGGCACTGAATACACAATTACTCTGACCGATCAGGACAGATGTGTTGTAGAAATAGAGCTTGACCCTAACTTCGCCTCCCAAAGAAGGGACGTGTACTCCCTAAGACAGGAGATTTCCGAATACCTTACCAGCTTCTTTGGCGTCCCCATTGAGGTGGAGATAAAAAATATCAACTGAAGTGTTAAATCTGTTTCTTCCACCCTCTGAGCTTATAGTACTCCTCAAGCATGGCTTTAAAGCTCTCTTCGTCAACAGCAAATTCCCTGTCGTATTTTCTCAGTGGTTTGAAGAAGGTGGATGGCGGCCTCTCACTTATAACCCCTTCTCTGATGTTGAACTCTCTGGTTAGATTGTGAATTCTTTCTCCGGCTTTCTTGAGCTCCTCCACACTTGTTTTCCTGCCGGTAACGATGCTCAGCAGTTCAGCAATCTCCTTCCAGCCCATTCCAATGATCGGCAGGCACAAAAACCTGCAGAAAACCAGAGAATCGACGACGCAGTAGAAGTCCTCCAGGTCCTTAACCAGCGCCGCCTGACCTTCAGGGGAGAATCTATCCAGAACCCCTGTAAGGTTGGGGCGATAGGCGCAGCTTCGCATGTGGCAGGCTCCTCTTTGTGATGTTACATACGCTAGAGCCATGCTGTAAAGGCCCCGTGGATCGTAAGCTGGTGGTTCCAGCCCCTTCACGTGCACCGGCTCGGTGGAGGCGTTGAGCAGCTTCGCAGCCCTCATAACTCCCTCGGCAAGTATGTCACCTACACCTTCTCTGAAGGCTATTTTTCTAAGCAACTCCAGAATTGCCTCGCCATCGCCGAATCCAATCCTCTCTTCAACCTCTCCATTCTCGCTGCACGCCATCAGGAATGCTATGGCGTTGCCGGCAGAAATGACGTCCATTCCGAACCTGTCACAGAGGTCGTTGGCCCTGATTATTGATTCCAGATCGCTGTTGTAGCAGAGAGAGCCGAAGGAGAACAGGGTTTCGTACTCCGGCCCTTCAACCTTCAAGTCTCCAATCCTGGTTACCTTCCCGCACGCAACAACGCAGGCGTAGCATGCAGTGTTTCTCTCAACGTACTTCTGCATGGCCTCAGCATTTATGCTCTCGAAGCCTTCAAAGCTCCCCTCCTGCCAGTACTTGGTGGGCAGAACTCCGGCTTCGTTCGTCAAAGCCATTATGCCCGGTGTGCCGTACTTCGTCATTCCCTGAAGGTTGCTGACAACGTTTTGATTCAGCCACCTCCGGAATTCCTTCAGTTTTTCGGGCTCAGCCACCTCCACTTTCCCGCTGCCCCTGACAACAATTCCCTTCAGATTTTTTGAGCCCATGACTGCTCCAGCTCCAGCCCTGCCGAACTGCCTGCCTTTTCTGTGACTTATGCAGGCGAATCTGACGAGGTTTTCTCCGGCCTGCCCTATCGCAAGGACTTCACCGCCTTCGTCTTTTCTGAGGATTTCCTCAGTTTCGTGGCTGTCCTTCCCCCAGAGGTGGGATGCGTCTTTTACCTGGATGTTCCTGTCTTCCACAAGGATGTAAACGGGCCTGTCGGCTTTTCCGGTTATGAACAGGAAATCTATGCCTGTTTTTCTCATCTCGTAAGCGATGAAGCCGCCGCACTGGGATTCTCCATATCCGCCTGTCATGGGGGATTTGAAGACGCAGGTCATTCTTGATGCTCCGGACAGAGCTATCCCGTTGAGGGGGCCGATTCCGAATATCAGTGCGTTATCTGGATGGAAGGGGTCTATCTTTGGTGGAATTTCGAAAAGGAGTTTTGTAGCAACTCCTTTTCCACCGATGTACTCTTTCACCCAGTTTGCTGGCAGTTCAGATACTTTAACAGCAGGTTCGGACAGATTGATTCTGGCGACGAGCATGCTATCCCTCCTGACACAAACATGTGGGAGTAAGCTTTCAGTACGATTATTCCTTATAAATTTTTAGCAGGGTTCAGCGATTCCGCTCAGCTCGTCAACCCGCATGAGGCTAGGTAGCACACCCCTCACTTGCGCATCCCAGTCCACCCACACAAATTAAAAAATCGCGAGGACATCAATGGTTGCTCCGAGAAACACAAGTCCCAGATAAATGTCCGAGAACCTGTAGTTTTTTATCGCGTAGTCTGTTGATCTCAACAGCAGTCTGCTGAGGTAAATCATGACTGCGCCTCCAGAAGCCGATAACAGCAGGTAAAAAACTCCGAGTTCCGTGAAGTAGAGGAAGAGGATTATTGAAAAGCCAACAAGCACATACGTGCTTAGGGCAATGTACTTTCTTGCCCTGACGTTATCCACAACGGCCGGCAGCATTGGCACCCCCGCTCTCATGTAGTCCCTTTTGTGGGCAAGGGCAAAGCTCCAGAAGTGGGATGGTGTCCAGAGAAAAACCAGAAAGGACATGGCTAAAGCCAGCGTAGAGAGTTCGCTCTCAGCAGCTGCAAAGCCTGCCAGAACCGCGCAGCTTCCAGCCCAACCACCCACAACCACACTTGTCCAGCTCCTCCTCTTCAACAGGATTGTGTAGATACCCACGTATATGAACGCTCCGAGAAGGGCGAAAAAGGCTGTGGCGAAATTGATCATCGCTGCCACTGCAATCCCGGATGCCACCAGCAGACAGCCCGAAAACAGAGCAGTCTCAGGCCTGACGAGTCCACGTGGCAGAGGTCTGCTTTTTGTGCGATTCATGAGGGTGTCGATGTCCACATCGAAGTAGTTGTTGAGGGCTGCAGCCCCCGAACTTGCCAGAAATCCGGAAATCGATAGGAGCAATGCTGTGCCCACGCTGTATCCGCCACCCATAAGGTAAGATAAAAGAGCAATAAAAACCGAAAAAATTCCTATCTTGGGCTTGAATATCTGAATCCCCGCCTCCATGATCCTTTGAAGCGCTTCACCTGAGGTTCGGCAGCACTGGTGGCGCGCCAGGAGAGGCCATGTTTATTATCTGCAGCGTCGGCATTACATAGGCCACGAGGATAAGCAATATTGCAATTGCTGTGAAGAGTTTGAAGTTGTCAACCATCCCAGCAGGGCCAAGATTTTCCACTGTGCCATCTTTTAACGCCACCGACTCTCTTTCACCCGAAACGGCAGTTCTGGCAATGTTGTACAGCAGAAGCACTACGCTTGCAAACATCAGAAATCCTCCTGCAGCAGCCGCAGCAAGGTATGGTGTCCAGATAGATGTCATGGGGGTGCCATACGTCACATCGTACGTCCTTCTCGGTGACCCCAGAACTCCAAGGTAAAGCATCGAGGTTGAAAACACTATTACTCCCGCAAACCACATGTACACCTGGATTAGTGCCAGCCTGCTGCTGAACAGCCGCCTACCAAGAATCTGTGGTACAAGGACATAAGACAGTCCCATAAACGTCAGGGCTACTGCCGAACCCACAGTCAGGTGGAAGTGTCCCGGAACCCATGCAGTGTTGTGGACAACGTAATTGAGGTTGTATCCGGCGTTAACCGCTCCGGTGGCGCCGCCCAGTGCAAAGAGGATCATGGCAAGGGCTATGGAGGCAAAGGTCGGGTCCTTCCATGGAAGCCTGAGTATCCACCCAAACAGTCCGCTCCCTCCCCTGAGCCTTGCTCCCATCTCCATCGTCGCCGTAACTGTGAAGGCCGTTATCAGGCTTGGAACAAAAACCGAATAGGTTGTCGCCGTGTGAAGGTATTTCCATGCTTCCTCTATCCCGGGATCCATGAACTGGTGATGGTAGCCGACCGGTGTGGAGAAGAGGATGAAGAGGACAAAAACGACTCTGGCGAGGGTGTCGCTGAAAATTCTGACGTTGAGAATCTTGGGGAGCACAGTGTACCACACGATGTAAACGGGCAGAAGCCAGAAGTAGACCAGCGGATGTCCGAAGTACCAGAAGAGGTTCCTGGCCAGAAGCGGATCGATTCTTTCAGTAATCCCCAGTGACCAAGGAATCAGTAAGAACAGCGCTTCTGCTGCGATTCCGACGGTTGCGAGTATCCATATTATGAGTGTCGCGACCACGCCGAACACGTCAAGAGGTAGTTTTTTGCCGGCATTTCCCTGCAACCTCCACTTCCTGACTGTCACGAGCACATTAGCTGTGAAAAACCAGGTTCCAACGATGAGCAGTGTAGCACCTATGTAGAACGCAGGAGAAGCCATCATTGGCGGATAGAATGTGTAGAGAACGTTTGCCTTTCCGAGAAGTATTGTCACCGCCGCCATCGCAGCCCCAGCTGTGGCCAATCCGAATCCAAGGGCATTGAGGGAAGGATACGTCCCGATTCCAAGGCTCCTGTTCACCACAAACAGTGCGAGGGACATTATGAAGAACGTGGTGAAAACGAGGGCCATGAGAACACCGTGTCCGGTTAGAGCCATGTAATACGTTTTTGCTGGGACAATATCTATTCCTGGAACTCTCTCCAGAACCTGAAACAGGCCGAAAATGGCTCCAAGGCCGAGAGCGATGAACGACAGTGCAAACCCGAACTTTATGTAGAACCTGTCGTCAGGCACTCCTCACACCTCCCTCAACAACAAGTTTGGCCTTCATCAGATGGTGTCCCTGACCGCAGTACTCGTTGCAGATGATCAGATACGCTCCAGCCTTCTCGAACTTTGCAGAAACAACAGAGATGTAGCCGGGCATCACCATTGTCTGAACATTCGTGCCAACGACCTGAAAGCCATGAACGGCGTCTGGACTTGTGATGTAGAAGGTAACCTTTGCACCCACTGGTATGACGATTTCATTGGGTAGGAATGTCCACATCCTTGCAACCATATACACTCTGTACTCCTCTCCGGGAATCACCTCCTCAACCCTTGGGCTGGCAAATCTGCTATCTTCCCCTATTTTTTTCGGGTCTATCACCTCAGCCCTGTGAGGTGTCTGAATGCCCACCGAAAATCCGTAGTAACCAACAATTACCAAAAACACTGCCACCATCGCAACACTGAAAAGTATCCACCCTGTTTCATACCTGTTCATGGAATAATCCCTCCTACGCTCTGATTTTTCAGGAGAACTCCAAAGTACATCCAGAGCCAAATCACTGCAATCAGCAGAGCCAGCAGCGACATTACTGCAACCGTTCCAACCGGTTTAAAGGTCTCAGGCGAGATCTCCTCCATTTTCTCCCCCCTTTAATATTTCTCTAACCGGTTAGATTTGAGTCTTACCGGTATGTTTATAATTCTTACGATCCTCGCAGCAAAAGCCTTTTTCCCGAAATCAACATCTAACCTCAACAAATGCCCATCTTCCGGATGGGGGGCCACGGATAACCAGAGACGATCAGAAAGAGGAACTTCAGGAGCACCAAAGACTGGGGAGGGAGCCACCGTGTGAAGTGTTTCCGGCTATGCCCGGGGCAGTTCAACGGGTGAAAAGTCATTTCGGATGCTGCAGTTTGAGGACACCCTCAAAACATTTATATACTCCTCTGCCGAATCCTCAAAAACCGAAACTGAAAAGGAGGAGTTGGAATTGGCTGAGATAACGGAAGTTAGAATATACAAGGCGAAATCTGAAGGAGCTGTAAAGGCGTATGCCTCTGTGAGTTTGGATAACGAGTTTGTTGTGAAGGGGATTAAGGTTCTGGAAGGAGAAAATGGCCTCTGGGTCAGCATGCCCAGCAGAAAGGGAAAGGATGGGACTTTCCAGGACATCTTCCATCCGGCTAGCAAGGAGGCCAGGGACAAAATAGTTAATGCTGTGCTGGAAGCGTACAGGCAGCAGGTCTGAGACAGCCTGAAAGGTCGGACAGTTATATTCAGGCTATTTTAAATTTAATATATTGCCATTAAAAAAATTTATTAACTTTGGCTTTTTCACTTCATTCATGGAAGAAGGTGTCACACGCATCGGCGTCAGCCTGCCCAAGAACTTGCTAGATGAATTCGACAGCATCATAGAGACCAGAGGATACTCTTCCAGAAGTGAGGCTATCAGGGACGCCATCAGGAGCTACATATCTGAGTACAAGTGGATGGAGAAGGAGGAAGGGGAGATAATAGGTGTCGTTAATGTCATTTACGACCACCACATGAAGGGCGTTACAGACGCCCTCATAGACCTTCAGCATGAATTCGGAAGGATAATCTCCACCACCCTTCACGTCCACCTGGACAAGGATAGCTGTCTGGAGATGATACTCGTAAAGGGAGAGATGCGGGAAATCAAGAAACTTGTGGACAAAATAACTGCCCTTAGGGGAGTCATGAACGTGAAGCTGATAACAGCGCTCAAAGAATGAAGACGTGAAGAAATTCAATGAAGGAATTTAATTTAATCCTCGTAGCCCTCTTTTTCAGCCTTCATCAGGTGGTCATCAGGAAGGGTACTGAGGAGGGCGACCTGAATTCCGGGATATTCATAAGTCTGCTAACGAGCTCTGTCATATTTCTAACGCTATCAGTGGGCAGATTTTATTTTGACCGCGCTTTTCTTCTTGTTATGGCTACTGCCGGAGTCCTCCACTTTCTTGTTGCGAGAACCGCCTTTTACCACAGCATAGACAGGGTTGGAGCAAATGTTGCAGGCCCACTTTCCGCCACGAGGATGTACTTCGCTGTCCTCTTCGGAGCCATCTTTTTCCAGGAGGAGATAACTGCCAAGATACTCCTGATGACAACCTTAATCTTTACGGGCATATTTCTGCTTTCAAAGCCTGACAGCATCCGGAGAGACACGGTGGGAATCCTCCTAGGCATCGCAACTGGGCTGGCTGCCAGCTTTTCATCAGTTCTCGTTAAAGCAGGCATGCAGATATACGGAGATGCTGTCTGGGCGTCGGCGATAGGATACACATCCTCCACCATACTTTATGCTGCTCTCATGAGGGGTAAAGCGCTCACTTTCAACAGAAACCACATCTATTTTGCTCTGGGCGGCTTGCTGGTAGGGGTGGGACATTATCTGCGTTACGATGCTCTTATGACAGTACCTGTCAGCGTTGTTGAGCCGGTGCTGAGCATATATCCCCTCTTTACCATACTCCTTAGCTACGCTCTAATCCGGGAGCTCGAATCCTTCTCATCACGTGTGATTGCCGGAGCGGTCTTCATAATTCTGGGCGTAGATATTTACTTCTTCAGCTGACTCCATGCATGGAGTACTCGCTGCACGACTGTTAGATGTGAGAGGACCACGAGCAGCAGCAGAGCTTCATAAATGTAGCCGGTCACCAGTCCGGCGATAATTATCAGAGCCCTCTCCCCCCTCTCGGCAATTCCAACGTCGCACCTCTCAATCACGTTCTCGGCCCTCGCCCTAGTATAGCTCACCATCAGCGAGCCGAGAAGCGCCAGCGATACCACCAGCCAGTCGAGGCCCGCTATTCCGAAGGCTATCAGAATTGCCGCATCTACGTATCTGTCTGCCACGCTATCCAGTATACCTCCAAATCTCGTGACCATTCCGGTGTTTCTTGCTAAAGCACCGTCCAGCAGATCCAGAAATCCGCTGAAAGCGAGAAGAACGGCACCCACTATAAAATCAGACCTCGCAATAAAAAAAGATGAAAGGATGCCGAGGGAGAGGGCGGTGGCGGTGACGTGATTTGGCCTGACGCCGATTCTGGATAGGGCGTTCGCCAGCGGGTTGACAAAAGGGGTGATGGAGCCTTTGAGCCTTCCCAGCATATTCAGAAAATTAAGGGGTGGGATATAAAATTACTTCCAGATTTTGCCTCGATAGTAACCCGTCACCGGACATCCAAGGCAGAGGTTGTTTTCGTAGTAGTCACAGTTCATGCAATCAGGATTGCACGATGGGTTCTCACCCTTGTTTACGAAAAGCTTTATCGGCACGACCGTGTCCTTTTCAGCCCTCACTATTATTCCCACTTCAAGATCGTGGACGTCCGGATTTGGCCTTATGTGCTGATCCACTATGGCCTCCAGAGTTGAGAGGTCTTCGCCTATGAACATTAGGGAGAGGTTCTTGTTCCCCGCAACAATGTATCCGTTAAGGAAGAATGGACACTTTTCAAAGACCTTTATGAGCTCCCTGGGATACCTGCACTTGATGTCTACCTTTAACACATACAGCCCGGCATTTTTGAGGTTTATGCCGTATGTGTGGCTTACTATGCCCATCTCCTTCATCCTCTTTATCCTCGCCCCTACTGATGGCTGCGACAGCCCCACCAGCTTGGCAATCTCGTTTTGCGATGCGTCTGGGTCGTTCTCCAGTATTTCCAGAATCTTTTTATCCTTTTCATCCAGCTCAAAAACGCCAGTCATACATTTTCCCCCACTCAAGCACCGGCACCAATCTTATAAATAATTAGCGAAATTCGTTGTTTGTTGATAACTTATTTATTGTTAAATAACCCACTATGAGGTGGCATTGCTTCACAGGTATCCGAAGAAATACGAAATATTGAAATTAAAACCGTGCAGCATTCCGCAATGTGTAAGGGCCTTGCCTGAAGACCGGGTAAATGTCGGGTGAAGCTCTTCAGTGCCCGATCAGGAGAGCGCTGTCGGATTCAGAATTGTGAGAGAGTAATGAAGGGCGCTTCGTGTTTGTCAGAGGAAAGCATCTCGGAGAACGGGCACGAATCCGGGTGGCACCATTTTTCGTGATCAATTTTTGATGGTGCCGCATTTTGTGACGATGTGGTTATAGAACATTAGGGGCATTGGCAGTGCCAAGTTTGAATTTGCTACGCGTATAAGCAGTAAAACATTGTGAAGGCTCGTTAGAGCCAAAACAAGAGAGGAGATAATCGCCCCCAAAATCAATCCGTAATAAACGCCTTTCGCAAAAGCGCCTGATAATTTTGATATATCTATTTTAATGATGATCATAGAGAACACCATTACAACGGAAAGTTTGAAAAATGCCATTAATGCTGGTGAGGTCTCAAATAAGTATACAATCGTGGGATTCAGTTCAAAAAACTCTCCACTGCTGAGACCAAGATAGGTTGTGATCAAGTCTGCAATGTTGAATGTATTGAGCATCACAGCCAGGAAATAAGCCAATCTTTTATCAGTAATGGTTTTATTGAGCTTTTGCAAGACCCACAGGTCTCTCGTACCAGCATGTGTGTGGTTTTTCCGGATTCTTGAGTGACTGCCACATCTCCGGTGTCTGGCTACAGTATCCAAATTCTCTGAGCCAATTACTTTATTCATATTTTAGAATTAATTTTTCACCATGTATTATCTTAAAGAAAATTAAATGCCAAAATATAGTAAAAAAAGCAAAAGTCTATTGATGTATCCTCACAATTCGTGACCCTGACAAATGTCCAGGTAAAAACACATCAAGTACCTTTATTCCTGCGTGCGTGATGATGTATTCCCTGACCTCTTTTGAGTGGTTCGTTAACCTCATCTTCACGATTCGCATTAGATTCACGACCTCTCCTCTTTCTCTTAAAAGCAGCCGTTTAAGTTCAATAATCCCGTCAAAGAGATGGTCAATCTCGGGAAATCTGTGCCCTAGAAGTACGAGTGCGGTGGAACCGTTGTTCCTTATGATATTCAGCAGATGGGTAGCTCTACCCAACCTCTCGATGCCTCTCTCACATAGAAGCAGAAATTCAGTTAGAGAGTCTATTACAACCACATCCGCAACGTTTTCAGCAAGAGCAGCTGGCAGCTCTTCCAAATAATCAGAGATAATTGTTATTTTGTAATGGGGAGAGTGCTCCTGTCCGCTGGATAGGGGCCTTTGGGTCGGTATCGGCTCTATTCTAACGGGCAGGAAGTACCTGAACAAGAGCTGCTCAGTTTCAAGATATTTTTTAAAATCCCACCCAAAAAAATTAGCTGTATTTAAGAGGGACTCTACACTCTGGCTCGTGGAAATGTAAAGGCAGCTCAGGTTCTGCTGCAGACAGGAATAGGTGAACTGAAGTGCGGCAATTGTTTTTCCAGTGCCAGATGCACCGAGCAAGGTAACCACATAATCTTTTGGAATTCCCCAATTGAGCATTTCATCAAGGCCTTCTATCCCCGTTTTAATTTTCTCAGCCGACATCAACATCACCTTTCAGTTACTCCCCATCCTCTCAGCCCATTCAACTCTCTCAACAGAAAGGCCAACTGACCATTTACCGTCCCCTCCAGGTGCTGCGTCTATGCTGATAACTGTCCTTCTCCTTCCGACTCTCTGAGCTTTAGGGCCAGGGATATGACAGAATTCGCAAGAAGCGACGGAGAGATGGGCATAGGCATGGCAGTCAACACATTCCATACTTATGGTCGAATGTGGAGCGATAGCTTCTTCAAAGGGTTTGCGGAATTTAACTGCGTGACACGTTCTGCAGTCTTCAGAATCTGCTCTTTCGGGGTCACCCCAGCTTTTATGAGACGGTGATGAATCGAGCTGGTAATATTCATCGGCATGGCAGAAGCTGCACCTAACCTCACTGTAGGCTGAAACGTGATCGGATGGAATGAACATGGGCAGCAGGGCGCCGGCAAAGGCAATTGCAAAGGTCAAGTACTTGATCATAAACCAGCACCTTATCTTTTTAGATTATTTTTTATTTTAGTAGCTAGAATTTCTTTAGTCTCCTCCTTTGCAGACTCTATTACTTCAGAGACATCGAAGACATTTTTCAGGTATCTATTGCTTTTAGCGAGGTCAATCAGCCCGATAAGGGCATCTGCAAATGAATCAATGGCTTCATGAGGCAAATTCAGCTTGACCTGTATGGGATTCCGAAGGCCGTTAAACCAAACTTTCAGGACGACCATATCTGAGCTGGAGCTGTCACGGGGTTCAAGTTCAAAAACAGAGATGTCTTCTAAGCAGAGGTACGTGTGATTAACTCTGAGGTACGGCATCGTCACCACCTCAGTAATTTTTGTGGCCATTATTGTAATAATAAGGATAATTTAAAAAATAGTGCAAATTCGTGTTAAGAGACGTTAAAGCACGTTAAAGAAAAAACGTTAATGACGGGTTCAAAAATGATAAACCTGAATGGAGTTACAACAACTCTTTCCCCCTGTCCGTAAGCTCGAGAACCTTGTATCTGCCAATTTTTCTCTCGATAATAAGTCCAAGACTCTTCAACTCTTTCAGTTTCTTTGTTGCCGTAGGGCGTGTTATATTGAAGGCCCTCATGATGTCTTTATGGGCTGGATTTCTGCCCAGATCGTTCTGTCTCTGTATGTATCTCAGAATGTCAAAAAGGTCCTCCTTCAGTTTAATCCGGTACTTGGGCTCTATCCTTTTGACCTCTTTCTCCAGCCGCACGCGTTCCCGTTCTGAAAGGATGTCCGGGTCGATTACAACCAAAAGGATGCCCTTGGTCAAATACACCAGTTCATTCAGCTTGGTAAGGAACTTCAAAACCTCATCGAAGCCGTGAATCAGTATTAAGTAGTCCAGCCTGTCCAAGAGCACGACGTTGTTTCTGGACATGAAGTCTTCAACAATTTTCTCAAGAAGTAAAAGTTCTGGACGTACTATACCCTTTCCTTTCTTCTTCTCGCTAATCCAGAGAATCTCCACATCCTCACCAACTAATTTCTCAATCTCCTCTGGCGGAGTTCTGCTGATCACCATGGCTTTGTATCCAATGTCAATCAGATTTCTGAGAACATCTGAACCTCTGTCCAGAGTCTTATCCAGAATCAGGTAGCTTCTTCCCCTCTCAATATTGTAATTCAGAGCCTTCAGCCTGAGCCTCTCCTCGGCTTCCTTAATTTCAGTTATATCTACAAGAACCTTCAGGTTCCCGACATAGCGGCCGTTCTCTATGATAGGGGTGGCGCTGACAATAACGTGCAGCTCCCGCTCTCCAGCATTTAACACCGCATTGAACCTCACCCTCTCACCGTTTCTTACTCTGCGATTCTCCTCTCTTATTTTCCCTTCGCAGTCAGGGGAGAAAATCTCAGACCAGTGCTTTCCTATAAGCTCCTCTTTGGAGCTGCCGAGCATTTCAAGCATGCGGGGGTTGGCAAACGTTATGTATCCATCTTCATCCTCTATTAGAATACCTTCTTCCATGCTCTGGACGATTTTCTCATTAAACTCCTTCAACCGTCTTATCTCTTCCTCCGCTTTCTTCCGATCGATTGCCGTGGATAGCGTATTGGCAACTGCTTGCAGAAAATTGATATCGTCCGCACTAAAATTTCTTTTTTTGGTTGTGTATGCCCCTAAAACGCCAAATACCTTAACCTTCCCCGGAATAACGGTGCTTATTCCGCTGACAAAGTCTAGCTGTGCTGAGGCCGGTACTTTGAAACTCCCGGTGGGAAGGTCTTTCACAATGAAAGGCTCATCCGACTTCAGAGTTTGCGCAATCAGAGGGTGGGAACTGATATCAAACGTTCTCACCTGCAATTCATCCTTCAGTCCGGTAACTGCACGTACCAGCACATCCCTCCCACTCGGAGAGAGTTCCAGAATCTCGACATAATCCACTTCGAGGCTCTGTGCAACGAGCTCAGCGGCCTCATTCATGAGCACATCGAGGTCAGCACCTGACAAAGCCAGCCCACTCAGTTTTGAGAGGGCTACGTGATGGCGAACCTCCCATGTTTTCATGATAACTTTTCTGACCCTTTCAGTATCAAGCCAGCCCCTGTTCAACCTCTCAATAATTTCCTCTATTTTCTGGATTTGTTCTTGCATTTTGACGGCAGCTTCCCTGTCCTCAACAGTTGCCTCAGTCATGGCAAGCAGAGCAGTAAGCGGGTCGCCGATCTCGTCGATTAGCGTAGCGAACTGGTATATGTTCTCCTCGATTTGCTCAACGGCCTTTCTACTAATCTCTTCCAACTCAATGTTCCTGACCGCAAACCCGATATCGTTGGATATCGTCTCCAGCAGTTCGAGCTCTTCAATACTCAATTCAGCCTCCGTTCCCTGATATAGTATGAGCACGCCCCTTGGGACTCCGTCAACAACCATGGGGAAAAACAGAACCTGCTTCACACCCCACTGACCGGCTAAGCAATTTCTGCACTTCTCCGCTCGCCCTTTGACTACTTTACCGCCTCTGACAACCTCATTCAACACCTCGCAGTGATCCACTTCAGGCAGGGTCTGTCCGCAGGAAGTAGCGGTTACGATCTCGCCGTTCTCGATAAGACCTATTCTGGCGGATATGAACTCATGAAGACTGGTAAGCTCCATACATACCTTCTCTAAAAGCCTTTGCCGGTCTTTTTCCTGGACAATTATCCTTCCAATTCTGATTAGTCCTTTGAGGAGCATTTCCCGCCTTTTTATATCTGTTATATCTCTTGAAATCACAAGGCAGTGCCTGTCCCCCCTCAGCTCAAGAGGGACAAAAGAATTTATGAAGTGCCTGCCTTCTCTGCTGTCCTCGAACGCGATCCGCTTATTCTCCTTTATGGCCTTGAGGGCATAATTCATCCTCCTCTCTGCAACATCTCTGGGGAGCACATGGTAGACGCTCTTCCCGACGGGATTGATGCCGAGACTCTCAATCATCGCAGGATTGGCTTCGATAATGACTCCATCCTCTCTGACTATTCCGACGATGTTGGGAGTGTTCTGGAATATCATTCTGTATTTTTCCTCGCTTCTTCTCAGCTCTTCCTGAAGTTCTTTCAGCTCAGTTATGTCGGTGTATATTCCAAAAGCCTCTGTTCTATCCCCTGCCTTAATCGGAACTCCTGTCAAAATAAAGTACTTTTCCCCGAAAGCCGTCTTCCTGCAAACCTCCGCCCGTACGAACTCACCGGATAGCACAATTCTGTTTAGCTCCTTTGCCTCTGCTAGCCTCTCGGGAGGCACAATAATCTCATCAAGTTTCCTTCCCGTAACTTCAGACTTAGGATACCCAAACACCCGCTCAAAGGCAGGGTTTACGTCCTTTATTACCGGTTCACCATCAGCAAATTCCACGATTACAGAGGGATCGGATATGTTTTCGAATAGAGCCCTAAACCTGTTTCCCTCCTCCTTCAGCCTCTCATGAGACCTCTTTAGCTCCGTTATGTCCTTCAAAAAGTCCACCATGTATTTTTTGTCTCCGGCATCCACCTGCATGCCCACGATATCAAGAACCCTCCTGCTGCCATCGGGCAGCACGATCTCGTATCCCTCGATTCTTCCCGCCAGCTTTCCTTCAGATGCGATGGTCTCTTGAACGGATTTTTTAAGAGTGCTGTAAGCTCTTACGCTTCTTCTCTCTTCGGGCAAAAGCTGAAATATCACGTCCCAGATTTCCCTTCCAATAACATCTTCCCTCTTTAACCCGGTCAGCCTCTCTGCTGCTCTGTTCCACTCTACAATCCGACCCCTCTCATCCTTCACGGCTATGCCAACTGTGGTGTTCTGAAGCAGGGCATTATATCTATCCCTGAGACTCCTGAATTCATCCAGAATCTTCTTCTTGGTTACAATGCCATCTCTCAACCTCTTGTAAACCTCCCTGTCGACTTCCCTGCCCAAGAAAACATGGGGTGGGAGGTAGTACGGGTTGTCGTGAATGGTGTCCTGGAGAACCACTGTCGGGTGTGTCAGAATGGCACTGACCAATCTATCAGCTTCAGACATCTCCTCGCTGTACAGACATAGAGCAACGGTTTTGCTCTGATGCAGAAAGTGGTTCAGCTTTGCCTCGTACTCCGTGAGCCTCTCGACTCCGGGTACGTCAGCTAAAGCCCAGGTCATGTCACTAGCCATCCTTAATCCTCTGAAACCCTCATTGATTGCCTGTTTTTCCATCTCCTCGATCAGCCGAATCACCTCATCTGGCTGGAAACTTTTGTTCCCGAGATACATTTCTTCTGAAGTCAGAAAAACCAGCTGGTCTGAAGGTTGCCGGGGGATGTCGAATTTCGCTAACGAGGATAAGACCTCATCCCGGGTTCTCTCATCCAGGATACATACGCACTTCTCATTTTTCCTGAAACCTTCTAGTAGGAACTGAGTGAGAGTTGAGAGCTGTTCTTCACGGCTTCTGAAAATTGCACACATGTGGTCGTGAAGAGAAGGTTTAAGCCTCATTATAATATAATCATATATAACATTATTTAAAATTTTTGAAAAGTGAAATCCAGTAGATCGACTACGCGATAAGGTGATAAGACAAAAACTGGCTCTTTCCGTCGGACATTCTCGACATGGTTGCTGAGAACGACTCTGATGAGAACATTCCAATGGTCAGATGGCGAGGACTTCAAAAATGGCCAAAAGGAGGAGGGTGCAACGCTAAAAAGATCGCTTCGAGCCGTCAGCACTCAAATCTGAAGAATTGTAAAGTTTTCTAAAGATTATTAAAGCGTTTCAGGGCCTCTGGGATATTAATTTACGGGCGTCTTAGGAAAGTAACTTTTTATTTTTCGAGGTCGAATATTATTTGGTGATGCGCATGAGAGCATGGCTTGTGGCGGCGGTATTATTGTTGGTATTGGTGCCAGCATTCGCAGCGGCATCCAGCATGGATGATGAGAAGGAAAAGATGAGTGAAGACATGATGGGAGAACACGGAGGGGCCGCAAATGCTACTCCTGGAGCACCCATGGGTCCCATGGGGCCTGCAACCCCGCAGAAATGGCAGGAACGCAGGGAGGAGTTCAGAGAGAAAATGAAAGAAAGGGCTGAGGAAATGAGGGAGAAGTACAGGGAGAGAGCAGAGGAAATGAGGGAGAGAATGAAGGAAAGGGCAGAGAAGTATCACGAGTTCAGGGAGAAGTACGAGAAGGAGAGGGAGGAGTACATGAAGATGAGAGGGGATCTAAAAGGTGAGAGGTTCGAACATGCCAAGCGCTTTGTCCATGCTGGCGGTAACATGGGCATAGCATACCTCGAGAGGCTGAGAATTTACGTTGAGAACACTCCAAGGATCTCTAATGAAAGCAGGGCAGAGATACTGGCTCAGATAGACGAGTACATATCGCTGCTGGATGAGAAGGTAAGCAGGGTGAACAATTCAACCACGCCAGAAGAGCTGAGAGAGGCAGTAAAAGAGCTGAGAGATACTTGGAAGGACGTCAGAAAGGGTATAAAGAGTATTGTTGGCCAGATAGTGGCTGCAAAGCTCGAAACAGTTATCGACAGGGCAGAGCTTGTGGAAAGCAGGCTTGATGAAAAGATTATTGCCTTGCAGGAAGCTGGTTATGATACCTCCAGCCTCGAAGCGCTGCTGAGTGATTACTCGGAAAAGATTGACCTCGCGAAAGAGAAGATTCAGGAGGCGAAGGAGAAGTTCAGAGCTGCGGGAAGCGCTGAGGATGTGGATGAGTTGTTCCGTGAAGGGGACAGCCTGCTTAAGGAGGCAAACAGATACCTGAGAGAGGCTTTTAAGGACATCAAGGAGTTTGTTAAGGAGCTGAAGCCGGGAATCAGGGAGGGAAGGATATTCTTCGGAGGTAAGGCAGGAGAGGTGTGGGCAAGTGGCGACGGGATTGCAGAAGTAAATGGAGATGCAATTGTTCGCGTCAGCGGAGAAGGTACGTTGGAGATTACTCCTGCAGATGCGGTGGTCACGGTTGTGGGCTTTGGGGAGAAGAGCGTCGCTGACAACACTGTAACCTTCACCGGGGAGGGCAAAGCAGTTATCAGGGGCAAGGATATAACAGTTAGGATAGAAGGGGAGGACGTTAAGCTATTCGCCAAGGGCAAGGGCAGTCTGTATCTGGAAGGAGAAGGATACTACAGGGTAAAGAAGCTGCCAGAGGAGGAGATGAGTGAGGAAATAGAGTTTGAAGGAAGCGTGACAGTTGACTTCGGAGGGGAGTGAGGTGCGGAAGGCGATAGTGCTGGTGCTGGTAGTCTCAGCCTTATTCCTCGGATGCGTCCAGGAGGCAAAGCAGAAGTCACCTGTCTCCACCCCCACACCAACTCCAGAACCAACACCGACACCCACGCCGACGCCCGCACAAACCCAGGAGAGCGTGGTGCAGGACCAGGACATTCAACAGGCGATTAGCGATATTCAGGAAATCGAATCCCTCATGAGCGAGCTGCAGCAACTCGACAACCTGACATTTCAGATCTAAAGGACTTTTTTATTTTTTATTAAGAACTGGTTACTTTGGCAGTTTGTAAGCAATTATATTACAAAATTTCAGTAAATAAATTTTTTTACTTATTTGATGAAGAAACTGTATATCCCAAAGACCCTCCATACCACATCCAGCATGAGCCCCCTCTTCTCTTTCAGCAACCTCCATAACATGCTATAGCCGTACTCATCTCTGACCAGCTTTAAAATGGCATCCAAAACTTCCCGGTTATCTTTTAAGAAGCTGTAAGCTCTCCGGGGAGACGAGTAAAACATCATGCTCAGTCTTCTTGCGTATTCGAGTTCTGACCAGATCTCCCCTGCAATTCTGATGTCGTACTCCTTCAGTTCTGCTTCGCCTTCCATCGCCCTTTCGAGCACTTCGCTGGCTATAACGCCACTTTTAACTGCATAATATATCCCCTCGCCAGTGAGGGGGTCAGCAAGGGCTGCAGCGTCGCCAGTGAGCACTACGCGATCGGTTGAGAGCTTTGATGCTCCGTCAAATACCGGAAGCAATGAGCCGTATCTTGCCTCGTCCACCACCTTTCCTGCAATATTCTGCTTTTCAAGAAAAGCAGTGTAGTACTTTCTGATGTTCCTGACCTTGCCTCTCAGCCCACCAATACCAACAGAAA
>CAZHKD010000002.1:0-54599 GCA_964533255.1 uncultured archaeon
CTGAAGGGCGTGGATGAGGACTGGAGCATTGCTGAGATAGAGGTTGTAAGGTGAACATAAGGTGGGGTAAAGCGAGGTCTTAAGGTGAAACTCAGGAAAAATATTGCAGAAATCCCGGAGTACGTTCCTGGCAGGAGTGTAGAGGAGGTAAAGAGAGTTTATTGCCTTGAAAGGGTCGTTAAGCTTGCCTCAAACGAAAACCCCTACGGCTGTTCCCCGAAGGTGTACGATGTCCTCCAAAAGCTCATATCCAGCAGAAATCTGAACATCTACCCTCCATCAAACCCCGCAGACCTTCTGGAGATGCTTGCAGAGTATACAGGATTTGAAGCCAGCAGAATAGCTGTCGGAGCCGGCATCGATGGCGTGCTGGAGAACGTCTTCAGACTGCTGGTTGACCCCGGGGATGAAGTCGTCATCCCTGTTCCATCCTTCCCCTACTACCACACCCTGGCTGCCGTTGCCGGAGCAAGAGAGGTCAGAGTTAAGCGAAGGGAGGACTTCAGAATTGGGCCGAGTCTGGTGGAGAAGCTGACAGAGAGAACGAAGCTGGTCATCATATGCTCCCCCAACAACCCTACGGGAAATGACGAGGATGTTGAAACAATCACAGAAATCATCGAGAGGGCATCGGAAGTGGGGGCGGCGGTCTTCATTGATGAAGCATACGCCGAGTTCTCTCCTCAAAATCTTCTGGGTCTTGCAGAACACGAGAACGTCATAGTGGCAAGGACGTTCTCCAAGGCCTTTGGTCTGGCAAACCTCAGGATTGGCTACGCTGTCATGGCGGAGTGGCTGAGAAAGGAGTACATGAAGGTCTCAACACCATTCCCTCTGTCAAGCCTGGCAATTGAAGGTGCGAAGGCTGCTCTGTCGGATGTGGAGTACATGAGGTGGGCTGTGAGAGAAATTGTGAAAGAGAGAGAGAAGCTGTATTCTTCGCTGAATGAAATGGAGTCAGTTAAAGCATATCCCAGCAGTGCAAACTTCATATACTTCGAAACCACCAGACCAGCCAGCCTCGTCGCTGAAATGCTGGCAGGAAAGGGCGTTATTGTGAGGGACTGCTCGGGCTTCATAGGGTGTTCAGGCAGAGCCATTCGTGTGAGCGTTGGGAGAAAAGAGGAAAACGAGCTCTTTATTGATGCGCTGAAAGAGACGTTGGAGGAACTTGAGGGGCTGGAGGGTGGAAAATGATAGTTGCTTTAACGGGCACCCCCGGAACGGGTAAGAGCAGCGTGGCGGAGGAGCTGAGGAGGAGGGGGTACAGAGTTGAGTCTGTGAACGAGCTGGCGGATAAATTTGGCTGCGTTATGGGAATAGAGGATGACGTGAGGATAGTGGATGTGGAAAGGCTGGCGGAAGAGATTGAACACCTGAGGGGTGAAGAAATCACCATCGTCGAGGGACACCTCAGCCACCTCCTGAATCCAGACGTGACGATTGTTCTCCGCTGCCACCCTGAAAAGCTTAAGAAGCGGCTGGAAAGCAGGGGATGGAGGAAGGACAAGGTTCTGGAGAATCTGGAGGCTGAAATAGTTGATTCAATACTTATGGAAGCGATGGGTAACAGGAAATTGTACGAAATTGATGCTACAGACATGACGCCTCAGGAGCTGGCAGACGTCATTGAGGAAATTCTGAAGGATGGAGAGGAAAACAAGGACAGGTACAGACCCGGAAAGATTGACTGGATTATGGAGGTTGGAGATAGGATTGAGAAGTTTATGAGGTTTTAGTTACTGGGCTGAACCAACAGGATGGAAGAAATTTTTAAGCAATGCGAAATCTGAGCTCCAGTGGAGCTTCGATCGGTTCGTCGGTTCGAAAGCTTTCTGGATTTCTGAAAAAATTTTGAGAGCCCCTATTCACGTCAATAAAGACACGAATATTCCAATAAGCTCCTTCAAGACATCAATCAGCTCCAGAATTAAGAAAAAACATTTTTATCCTTCATCTCACAAATGTTGTAATATGAAGGTAAGCGAGGCTCCGAGAACCGCCACGTCAATCATTGTCAGAAGCGCCGCAAACGCCAGAATTTCCCAGTCAAAGAACCCATTTCTCGAGCTCATGAGGAGGCTGTTCAGGAAAGAGGACGTGGCCATGAAGGCTGTAAAGTTCATCAGCATCGTTGAGGAGAGGCAGAAGAGCGGGAAGCCGCTCAGGGTTGACGAATGGGAGAAGGTTATGGAGGAGCTCGGCATGGTTCGCTCGTCTTTCTACTCCATGAGGAACAAGCTGCTGGGAGCGGGCATGATAACCATAAAGAACGGCGAATACAGGCTGAGCGGAGTCTTCAGCAAGGATCTTGCTGATATGGCCAGGTGGTGGTGGACTGCCGTGCTGGGGTACGACCCTGAGTCGCTGTAACGTTTCTAACTTTATGCAAATTAAGAGACCGAATATTCAAACAGCACTCTTCTACTCCTTATCTATTCATGAAATTTGAGCCCACTCACCCAATCCCCAAGCTTCATACTGGACAGTACACTCAAACCGTTAAACCACCATACAAAGCACTATAATGAAGCTCCGGGATGGTGGCGGGGCCGGGTGGGCGGGATAAATACTGAAAATATTGAAAGTCAGGCGTTGAAAAAGTTAAAAGCTAGCCCTCGACTATTCTGGCAGCCTCCATCAGCTTCTCCCTTTCAGCAATGAACTTCTCCTTCAGACCTCTCAGCTCCTCTCCGAAGTGCTTGACGAACCACTCAGCGGTGAACCTGTTGCTTGCCTCTATAACGTTGAGCTCGAAATCGAGCTTTGAGTTGCATACTGGACAAACAAGATTGCCGTTTTCCATCCTGAAAATGGTGCCGAAGCAGACGGGGCACTGGTCGGGCTCTCTGTGTCTTCCGCCTTCCTTCAGCAGCTTCACAGCCAGGTCAAGCTTCCTGAGGTTCTCCTCCTTAACGAAGATTTCCGCCGGCAGGGCAGCGTTAACTTCGAGATTGGCGAGCACATCGAACCCGAAGAATCTTGCAAGAGTGAGGTGCGTCGCAGATGCCCACCCCACCATGTCCCCGAAGCCGTGGAATGTCAGGATGACGCAGGATTTTTTGGAATACGATTCCAGATACGGCAGAACCATGAATCCCCTGTCCATGAGTGCCTTGATTTTTGACGTCGCATCCAGAATGTAGACCGGCGAGGCAATCAGGATTGCGTCGCTCTCATCAATCTTCTTCAAAATGTCGTTCACGTCATCCTCTATCTTACATTCTTCCCCAAAAAGACAGGCGTAACATGCTTTGCAGGGCTTTATCTCCATTTTTGTCAGTCTGAGAATTTCCAGATCAGAACCGAGCTGCTTGGAGATGTATTTTGCTGCAAGAATGCTGTTTCCAATTTTTCTTTCTGTGCCCACAATTGCTAAGAGTCTCATGTATGGCGTTTCCTTCTCTCTTATTTAAAATCTGCTATTTGTATGCTGTTTGGTTGTCCAGATGCTCCTGTACCCTGGATATTTCAGACAGATCATCCGGATACCCAAGAATGTCGCACCCGTCGAAAGGATATTATACCAAATAATTGTTTTATATTCATGGGAGAGTTTGAAGAGGCTGTTAAAGAAGTTGCTGAGTTTGTGGCGGAGAAGGCAGGAGAGATTGACAGAAATAACGAGATGGATGAGTCTGTTCTTGAAAAACTCTTCAAAAGCAACCTCATGGGGGTTTTTGCACCTGAAGAATACGGTGGACTCGGACTGGGCTACGTTGAGGCAAGTAAGCTTGCAGAGGAGCTTGGAAAAGTCTCTGGAGGCGTTGCTCACAGCGTAGTGGTTCACAACATGGGTGTAGACGCCCTCAGGCTTTTCGGCAGTGAGGAGCAGAAGGAGAGGTGGCTGAAAAGGCTCACATCGGGAAGCGTTGGAGGGCTGGCGATAACTGAGGCGAGGGGAGGAAGCGACGTTGCAAACTCCATTCATCTTGAGGCCAGAAAGGAGGGAGACGTTTACATCCTGAACGGAACGAAGACCTTCATCACCAACGCCACCTTTGGAGAGGTTTTCATAGTGATAGGTAGAACAGGAGAAGGTGCGAGAGGGCTGACAGCATTCATAGTGGAGAAATCAGATGGAGTGAAGGTTACGAAGCAGGAGCCCTCAGGAATGAGGGGGAGCGGTCTGTCAACTGTATCTTTCAATGATGTTGAGGTGCCTGCTGAGAACGTTCTTGTTGGAGAAGGGAAGGGGATGAGGGTTGCTCTGGGAACGCTCGCTCCAAACAGGGTGCCGTTTGCGGCCATGGGTCTCGGAATAGCTGAGAAGTGCCTGGAAATTGCCATAAGTCACGCGAAGAGCAGGCAGGCCTTCGGGCAGAGGGTTGCAGACTTTCAGGCGATACAGTTCATGCTTGCAGAGGTTGCCACGGACATCGAAGCTCTGAGGAGGATGATATACCACGCTGCTGAGGTTGCGAATCGGAGTGATGCCACGATACTTGGAGCCATGTGCAAGCTCAAGGCTGCCGAAGTTGCAAAGAAGGCAGCAGACCTGGCCGTGGAAATACACGGAGGATACGGGATCATAGCAGGAACGCCAGCAGACAGAGCCTACAGAGATGCCAAGATACTTGACATCGCTGAGGGCACATCGGAGATCATGAAGCTGCTGATTTCAAGGCAGATACTTTCATAAGACTGACAGATCCCTGCATGATTCCACCAAAGGAGTTTTTGAGAAGAATAAAACCCTTTTCTTTTCTTTCGGAGGACGAACTGGATGCTCTTCTCAGCAGCCTGGAAGTGGAGATTTTCGAGGAAGGCGAGGTTATTCTGAAGGCCGGTGAGGTATCGGAGTACGTCTATCTCGTTTATTCCGGTTCTGTGGGAATATACCAGAACGGAGAAACCCGGCAGATTGTTGATCACGTTGGAAAGGGTGAGCTTTTTGGGGTAATGTCCACCATATCCGACACACCGTCCAGCATCACTGCCATCGCAATGAAAGACACCGTGTGCTACATGTTCGGTAAAGAAGCCTTTAAAGATGTGTTCAGGAGTAACAGGAAGTTCTCCTCCTTCTTCAGCACCTTCGTCGCAAGGAGATTCAGGAGCTTTATGGATATAGTCAACGAGGCTGCCAGCGACGCCGGTGAGAGGGTACTCCTGAAGAACGTCGGCTCACTCGTTCACAGGGATCCGGTTGTGTGCAGTGCTGATAGCTCCGTGGTTCAGGCGGCCAGAAAGATGCTGGAGAACGGAGTGGGATCGGTTGTGGTGGTCGATGACGGACTGCATCCTGTTGGCATACTCACCGATCACGACCTGCAGAGGGTGCTTGTGGACGGAAGGGTTAACGCCAGGGTGTGGGAGTACATGACCTCCCCGGTAGTAAGTGCTGAGGAGTCGTCTCCGGTTTTTGAAGCCTATGTGAAGCTGATTGAAAGCGGAATAGATCACCTGGTCGTAACCGGCAGGGGGAAGGTGAGGGGAGTAGTAACCAGCAAGGATATTCTGGCTGAGCTTGAACCCGCTGCCTCCTTGTTGGCTGTTTACAGAAGAATCAAAAAGTCAAGAGGTGTTGAGGACCTTAAAAAGAGTATTGAGCTTCTAAAGTCCTCCACTTCAGAGCTATCCATAAATGGTCTTCATTTCCACGAGCTTTCAAGGCTCATAAACTCAGTTTACGACATACTTACTGAGAGAGCAATAGAGATGACACTGGCTGAAACTGGCTCTAATGACGGCTTTGTCTGGGTCAGCATGGGCAGTAACGGGAGGAGGGAGCAAATTATTGCAACAGACCAGGACAACGCCCTGATATGTCAGGACCCCGAAGGTCTGAGGGAGTTAGCTTCTCGCGTTAACAGAATGCTGCATGAAGCGGGCATCCCGAAGTGCAGAGCAGGATATATGGCCGAGAAGTGGTGTTATCATATAGATGACTGGAAAAGAATGTTTCGAAGGTGGTTTGACGAGCCAACACCGGAACACGTTCGTCATCTTTCAATATTTCTTGATATGCGCCCCATTTATGGCAGGATGTCCCTTTATGAGGAGCTTATAGAGGACATCAGAGATGGCGTGACAAATCAGGCTCTAAGGCTCCTTGCTATGGATGCCACGTCCATCGAACCTCCGCTGGGGTTTTTCGGAATAAAGGGGATAGAGAAAGGAATCGACCTGAAAAAACATGGCATATACCCCATCGTTAATGGTGCCAGAGTTCTCGCAGTGGAGCAGGGACTACTGGATGTAACCAATACGGTGGAGAGGCTGGAGCATGTATCTGAGACCATGGGAAGGGATAGGAGCCACGCTCTAAGGGAGTCCTTTGAGTTCATTCAGAACCTCAGACTGAAACATCAGGCTCTTGAAGGGGATAACCTCTTAAGTTCCTCTGAACTTGACAAGCTGGACCACATACTCCTCAAGGAGTCATTCAAGATAATTTCCGAATTCCAGCGCTACCTGAAAACCAGATTCAGGGTGGACAGAGTATGACCGGCATGCGAAAGACTGAGTTTTCCGTTATTGATGTGGAAACCACGGGGCTGAACACCAGAAATGATGAGATTGTGGCCATTGCAATAGTGCCCATGACTGGAACACGCATCCACGCTTTCAATACCTTTTACACACTTCTGAGGCCGACGGGGGAAGTAAAGGCCATGAACATCCATGGACTTACCCCTGACGCCCTGAAAAACGCCCCTGATTTCGATTCTATGGCTTCAGAAATTGTGAAACGGTTGGAAAACAGAATTCTCATTGGCCATGCAGTTGAAATTGACGTAAGTTTTCTCAAGAAGCACCTCAAAAAAGCCGGATTTAAAATGAAATTCGAACACCTGGATATTGCAGAAATTGAGCAATGGCTTGCTGACAGACTGGGTGAAAGAAAGATTCTGAGCGAGTACAGCCTTGACAGACTTGCTGAGAGGTATGGGGTGAAGATTCCATACAGACACAACGCTTTAGCGGATGCATTTGTGACTGCACAGATCTTTCAGATTCAGCTTTTACGCCTCATGAAATACGGCATCAACTCGCTTGACAGGCTGATAAAACTTCTTCAGGCTTATAGAAACTACGCTAAAACTTTTTGACATTTGTAGTCATACAAACTAATTTTTATGATTTTTATAAGCACAATAAGTTACAAATAGAAAAATTTAAAAAGTTCACTATTTGTCGTGACAGACGAGGTGATGTAATGCCATGGCCACCTAAAGTGTTCTGGCTTGGAGTGTTGGTGATATACGGGTACACATTTCTGATGTGGGCCCTGGAAGCGGTTGCAGGGATAAACCACCTGGACATTGGCGGAGGAGTGCTGGCTCCAACGATATATGCGGGGCTGATAGGGACTTTCCTGATACCGACGATTGTGGCGTTCATGTACTTCTACATACCTGAAAAGTCGGAGGAAAGCAGAGCTGGCAGATGAGTCAATGGAGATTGTTAGGGAGGTGTTATTTTGGCGGTGGATCCCATTGTTGCCGGTATAACCGTTCTGTATTTCATCGGTGTTATAGCCATAGGCTGGTATTCCAAACAGAGGATGAAGAGCGCAACTGACTACTACCTTGCGGGAAGGCAGATAGGAAGCATCGTCAACGGGCTGGCTCTGGAGTCAACATATCTCAGCCCCGCTTCAATGCTTGGACTTCCAGCCTTCGTGTTCATCCTCGGCTACCCGTTCTGGTGGGCCATGATGGCCATCATCGCAGGAATGCCTCTTGCAACGCTGCTGACCGCTGCTGCACTGCGAAAATACGCTCCAACGAGCTTTGCAGACTACTACGCTGACAGGTACAACGACCAGAGGCTGAGATGGGTTATAGGACTCATAGTCGTCTTCGGAGCCATTCTCTACATAACCCTGTCAATCGTGGGTATGGCGCTGTTCCTGCTGGCGATCCTGAAGCTGCCCTACATCTACGGAGTGATAATAGGAACGCTCATCGTCGTGTTCTACGTCTACTACGGAGGAATGATCGCCACAAGCTGGAACGCAGCGTTTCAAGCAGCATTGATGACTGTGGCAGCGGTTGTTGCTGCGATAGGCATAGCCATAAAGCTCGGTGGATTTGGCGCACTGCATCAGGCCATCCTTGAGAACAACCCCAGGTTCTTCAATACTGCAAGCGATGCAGCCCCACCCCACGCCTTCGTCGGCACGTGGCTTGCAGTTCTGGGATGGTACTTCGTCTGGCACTTCGGCTTCGCAACGATGCCCTACACAGTCGTGAGATTCTTCACCACCATGGACATAAAGACTGCCAGAAGGAGCATATTCTGGACATCTCTCTTCGCGGGAATATTCTACGTTGCCCTGCAGATTATAGGTGCAGCTTCAAAGGTCATGATCGAGAAATACCACCCGCTGGCGACTCCGGAGCTTGCAGCGAAGGCTGCAGAGCTGAATAAGCCTCTGGCAGTCCTGGTGCTGGCATCCATCCAGAAAACCTACGGAGTTGGAACCGTAACCGACTACTCAATGATTGCAGCAGTTGAAGCCCTCAACAACCCTGTAATCCTTGGCATCCTGGTGGCCGGTGGCCTCGCCATAGCCATGTCGACCGCTGCTGGCTGGGTGATGGTGGTCAACACCATCGTCACAAGAGACTGGTTCGACATGCTTCTCGGCGTCAAAAAGGCCAGGGAAGACCCGGTGATGGTGGCGAGGACAGTGTCAGTGATATTTCTGCTGGTAGGTATGTTCATCGCCTTCAACCCACCAGCCCTCGTCCTTGACCTCAGCGGATGGGCATTCGTTGTCATCATCGCATCCATAGGCCCCAGCCTGATTCTCGGCCTGTGGTGGAAGCGGGCCAACAGAACTGCTACCTGGGTTACGGCAATCGTCATGTTCGTGCTCCACCTCTACGCATGGCTGAAGGCAAAGTACGTGCTTGGCCACCACGCATGGTTCTTCCTGAACGACGTGCTTGGCACAAAGTTCGTCACGCCGCACCAGGTGTGGGCGATCCCGGCGGGCTTCCTGCTGTTCATCGTGGTTTCGCTGCTCACGAAGCCCGACAGTGAGGAAGTGGTGCAGAAGTACTGCGTGGAGCTGACTCAGGAAGCCTGAACTCTGAAATTCAGACTTTTTCTTTTTTATTTTCGATTCCGAGATCTGGTTATGGTCTGGCAATCTTCAGTTTACCAAAACCAAAAATGGGGCTCAGGGATGGTGGTGGGGCAGGGTGGGCGGGATAATAATTTGAAAGAATGAACGATGGCTCCGGGAGCACCCTGTTAAACAACGTGGCTGGGGCTCAAAAGGGTGACAAGAGCGAGAGTGAGCAACCCGGCAACTACCATTCTAAAGCCTGAAATCAGGATGTTTCGCCTGGCTATTCTGCCCATCATGATCCCAACTAAAAACAGAAGGGAGAAGCCGATGAGCATGGTTGCCTTAATGGCCTCGTCTGGTGGAAGGAAAAGGTAGGGGAGAAGAGGAACAACTGCTGCGGGAATCGGAGCTATGGCGTGAACTATCGAGCTGACGTAGGTTGCAAAGGCGTGGGCTCTGTCGATTGCACACCCCTTTGTATCCGTAAGCAGCATTCTCCTCTTTTCGTCAGCTTCCAGCGTCTGCTCCACTCTCTCTGCTTCGTAAGCACCCCAGCCGCTTGAGATGCCGAGCGCAAGGGCAGTGGCGACACCTGCCGTCAATACGATTTCAGGAGACGATTTGCCGCTTAGATAAGCACCCATAACCATCCCGAGAATCGTAAGAACTCCATCAAAGAACCCGATAACGAAATACCTCCTGGAAATAGAGGTTATATCCGTCATCTGACAGTATATCCTCACATTGTGGAGCTTCTCTGAAATGATATTCCTGATTTTTTCCACAATTTTGCTAGCCGTTCTCATTTTAAAATCTTACTGGGTTTTTTGAGTTTTGGGGCCATACACTGAAATTGTAATGGTGTAGTTTCCTGAAATTATTTTCCACCATTAAACCGCATCTCATGAGTAACCCGATGGCTGCATTTTCATACACGCCTCGTTAGCAAATCCAGCTATTAAGGACTTGCAAGAAAAGGATCCCGGAGTACATTATATATTCCTCTGACAGAACACTCAGCATGCTCAGAATAATCGATGTTTATGGTAGTAAAACGTATGAAAGGGGGTTAGAATACTATCAAAGCGGAAGGGTTGCTTTAGCTATAAAGTGCGGAGGCGAGCTTACCGGAGAGGTCTTAGGGAATGAAAGGTACAGGGTAAAAGTCGATCTGGACAGCTACCATGGTACATGTTCTTGCCCGGTAAGGCACAACTGCAAGCATGCCGTGGCCTTGCTTTTGAGCTACCTCAACGGCGATTATTTCGATGCCGATAACGCCATAGGTTCTGCAAAGAAAGAGGACCTTGACGAACTCGTAAAAGATGCTATAAGCGAAAATCCCCTTCTGGCATTTAAACTCGACAAAAGGGGTGAACTCGTAGAAAAGAGGGTAAAGAGTTTACTCGGGGAATACATAGACGAGGAAAAGGCCGATGAAATAGCGAGAACGATAAGAAGCTACAAAGACGTTATAAGCAAAGATTTTGTGTTCTGGATGCTCGAGTATCTGCTTGAGTACTGCGAGCGCTCGGATTGCCTTTACAACGATTACTACGACTACTACTATGGCGGGGTGATTTTCGAGGCTTTGTGCGATGTGCTTGCGGAGAAGGAGCTGAGCGATGAGGACTTCGAAAGAATTGAGGAAATAGCGGATAGAGATGACTTCGGCGCTTTATATCCTTTCTTTCGGAGAATGATTAGGCATGCGTGGAAGTTCAGGATGTTCGATCCGAGAAAGTACCTCAGCACTGAAGACTACATAGAGTTTCTGGTAAATGCCGGCAGAAAAGGCATGGCTGAGATTATGCTTAAAAAGGCGAACCTCGATGAACAAACGTTCTTCAGGCTGTGCTTAAAAATCGACAGGGATAGGGCATTAAAATTTGCCAAGGAAAAGAAGCTTTATTCAGAACTCATAAAATGCTGCGAAGATTCCATAATCGATGTATTCGACAGGGTTGTTGAGGAAGATGCGTGGATCGATGAAGATGCATGCAGAGTTGTTTTCCAGGCAGTAAAAGATCCTTCAACGCTGAAGAAGCTTGCAGATTACTGTGTGAGGCGTGAGTACCACAGCTTAGCGGCCGATGTAGCAATAGCCTTAAGAGATTACAAGCTGATGAAAAAGCTTGCCAGAACGGATATTAATACAAGGCTAAAGGTTTTCGAGTTTGTAGAATCTAAAGAGTTTGCAGAGGATATAAAGGCAACGATTGAGGAGCTAATTGATGAACGAAAAAGGGAGTCTTACAGGAAGGCCGTGAAATGTCTGAAGGTGCTTAAGAGACTGGTAAGCGAGGAGGAGTGGAAAGAGTATGTCAGCAACCTTTACAGAGAGCATAAAAGAAAATCTGCGTTCTGGGAAGAGTTTGAATCGGCAATCCCCGGCGCTTACAGGAAATAGTAACGGCGTATTTCGAGAGAACTCAGTGAATATTTGGAGAATTTCGAGGGCACGCCGTTTTAATCCAAGTGATTTTTTACAATTTTGATTATCTTAAGTTCACTCTGAACTCCCATGTTCCAGCGTTCCTGACGACGAAGCTCAGCACTTCGGCATCGCTCGGTATGGGGTCTGCGATGAAGATTATCGTCCATCTGTCACCGGGTCTGAACGCCCAGTCCTTAACGGGACGCTCCTCTCCGTCCACCTTGAGGGAAGCTGAATAGGACGTTAAAACGTCAGGAGGAGTTGGTAGCGGAGTTGGTATGGGGGCTGGTTCGCCCGAGTAAAGGGGGATGCCCGTCTGAAGGTAAAATTTAACGTCAGAAGGTGAAAATTCTATTTTCTCCAGAACGACTGTGATACCGTTTGACGTTCTGGCTGCGTTCAGCTCGAGCGTTCTGTTTAACGCTCCCTGAGGGTAGTCGATAACTATTTCTGTGTGAGTCCCACCGAATCCGGTCAGATACCTGTCCCCTGCCCCGACCACACCCACATTTACGTAATACCTGCCGGGACTAACTTCCCTGCCATTTTCGTCCCTCTGATCCCACTTCAGAGTATAGGAAACTGTTTCTCCGGGTTTGAGTTCGATTTCTTCACCTGGAGGAAAGGTTCTGACCTTCTCGCCTGTTATGCTGTGGGTTATCAGGATTTCTGGAGGAAACGACGGTATTCTGATGGTTTCACCCCGGTTGTTCTCCAGGCTCATGCGTATTTCAACCGTTTCTCCGGGGAGGTAATGGGTCTTATCGGTTGTAACTGTGAAAGGGAGCACCCATGGAGTTGCCGTGATGCCCGGAACAGGTGTGGGAGTTGGAGTGGGAGTAGACGTGAGAATGGGCGTGATGGCAGGTACGGTAGGTGTGGAAACCGGCTGTGGAGTCGCAGGTGAGCTTTCGTTGGCATTTTCAGGCTGTAGGCAACCGGGAGTTATGAATAAAATGAGAATCAGATAGGCTGGTGCTCCTATTCTAAGCAGGTTTTGGAAGGGGGAAAGCACTTCCCTCATAGTTTCCACAGAAATTTGAAAGCATTAAATTTTTTGTTTTTGTTAGGTTTTATAATTTTATGAATGCTCGCGTTAGAACCCTGTCTGCTGCTCCAGCGTCAGGTGTGGGGTTGGTGAATTCCGGATAAGGTGTATGTGACGGGTCAGACGTCGGTTTTAGACAAAGGTTAAAAGCTATAAAAGTTCTGGTTACTACATGTTCGCCGACATTCAACCGGTAATTCTCGCTGCCATTCTCGGTGGGGTTATAGGATACGAGCGCTCGAAGGTACACAAGCCAGCGGGCATGAGAACTCACATGCTTGTCGCTCTGGGCTCTGCCCTCTTCACAGTCCTATCCACAAAATTCTTCGGAGACCCGGCAAGAATCGCCAGCGGGATAGTCAGCGGAGTCGGTTTCATTGGAGCAGGCACGATAATAGCTGAGAGAAGAGAGAGCAGAGCAGTGGTCGGCATAACTACGGCAGCAAGCCTGTGGGCAACATCGGCGATAGGCATGGCTGCTGGCATGGGTGAATATGCCCTTGCCACTGTTACCACCATACTTGTATTTGTCATTTTGGAATTGAGAAGGTTGGAGAAGTAATAATTGCAGAAATCCGCTCCGGAAATTTTAGTTTTTTTGTTAGAAGTGAATATGTTATTCAATTATATTAAAATTCGAAATAAAAAGTGTTAAATATGATGATTAATCATCTTATTTCAGGTGAATGCTATGAAAATCGAGCCGATAAACGTTATCTGGCTCGAGGGACAGGGCTGTACTGGCTGCACAATTTCTCTGACAAACTCTTCGATGCCCGGAATAGCAGATGTCCTGACAGGTGTTATAGACCCTGTTTCCAACGTGAATCTGGTGTTTCACCCCGCTGTAATGGTGCCGTGGGGTGACAAAGCTGTTGAAGTTCTGAAAGATGCCGAGAAGGGAGCGTACGACCCCTTCGTCCTGGTGCTGGAAGGTGCGATTCCTGATGAAGAGAAGGCAGGAGAAGGCTTCTGGTGCATGGTGGGAGAGGAGAACGGGGAAGTCTACACCCTGAACCACTGGATTGACGTGCTGTCTGAAAGAGCTGCAGCAGTGGTTGCTGTTGGAGCGTGTGCAGCGTACGGCGGCGTCCCCCATGGAGAGCCTAACCCAACCGGGGCACATGGTCTGCTGGATCACCTGGGTAAAGACTGGAAGAGCAAGCTTGGGCTGCCGGTTGTGTGCGTCCCCGGCTGTCCTCCGGCAGGAGACTGGATGACTCAGACTCTGGGAGCTTTAGTCCTGGCAGTTCGAGACCTGGCTTCAATCCCAGCGCTTGACGAGCACCACAGACCGCTGTTCCTGTTTGGCAGACTCGCCCACGATAACTGTCCCAGAGCAGGATACTACTCCGAGGGACAGTTTGCGGAAACCTTTGGAGAGCAGTACTGCGTGGTGGGGCTGGGCTGCAAGGGACTGATTTCCTACTGCCCCGCCCCCGCAGGAGGGTGGATTAACAGGACAGGTGGCTGCCCAACCTTCGGCTCGCCATGCCTGGGCTGCACCGAGCCAGAATTCCCGGATGCACCGCTCTCACCATTCCTGAAGCCGCCTGATGGAGTTGTGATGACCAGGACCATCATAAAGAGGATACTGGGCGGGATATACCAGGCGTACTCCCTTCAGAAGGGAGGTGGGAGACATGACTAACAAAACCATTTTTATCGAGCCCATGACCAGGATAGAAGGCCACCTGGGCGTCAGAGTGGATATTGACGTCGAGAAGAAGGTGGTTGTTGACGCCCAATCCACTGGAGTGATGTTCAGGGGCTTCGAGAAGATCATGGAAGGGAGAGACCCGCCTGATGCGATCTGGATCTCTCAGCGCATTTGCGGCGTTTGCCCAACACCCCACGCCATAGCTTCGGCAGAAGCGTTAGACATGGCTTTGAACGCCCCTCCACCTCCCATGGCGGTGCTCCTGAGAAATCTGGCCGATGCTTTCGAAATAATCTACGACCACACCCTCCACTGGTTCCAGCTTTCCGGGCCCGATTATTCTGAGGCTATCGTGAAAGAGGCAAATCCGAGCTGGATGAAGGCTGCGGAGGAGTTCGCAGCAGAGAACAGGGATGCCCACGGCTTTTCGACTGTGGGAGACATAATGAAGGCCATGGTGCCGCTCCAGGGAAGCCTCTGGCTTGAGTCCATCGCACATCAGAGGACAGCCAAGGAGTGCCTGGTCATGGTTGCAGGCAAATATCCGCATCTCGCCACGGTGGTTCCGGGAGGGATGACCGTATCTACCACAATCGGCAGAGCTCAGGAAATGCTCTTCAAATTCCTGGAGCTCGTTCCCTGGGTCAAGAAGATGGTCTTCATGGCTGAAGACGTCTTCAGATTTCTTGAGGAGATGGGGTACGAGAAGGTGGGAGAAAGAAGCGCGAACCTCATCAGCTACGGAGCTGCCGACGATCCGGAGCTTTACGATGCGAAATACGAGAACATGGACGAGTGGGGGGCTGCCAGAGAGGTTACGCCGGGAGTGGTGATAGATGGGGAGCTGGTGACCAACAAGCTTACAGAAATTCATCTCGGCGTTCAGGAGTTCGTCACCCACTCCTTCTACGAGGAGTGGGATGGAAAGGAGGTCGAGAAAGACCCGCTTGGAAACGAAGTGTCGGCAAGACACCCCTGGAATAAGGACACGAGGCCAAAGCCAGCGAAGATCGACTGGGACAGCAAATACTCGTGGGTGACGGCGCCGAGGTGGGTTCACAGAGGAAAGGTGCACGTGGTGGAGGCTGGCCCGATAGCGAGGATGTGGACGACAGCGGCATCGAAGAAAGTGGAGGGCTCCACGGGCAGCAGCCTGAAGTTCGCTCTGCCAAAGACGAACATTCCCGGATTAAGCCAGCCCCTCAACGATGAGCTGGAGCTGGAATGGAAGATACCTGGGAAAGTTAACGTCATCGAGAGGCTGAGGGCCAGAATCTACTACCTGGCTTACATGACCGCTGTTGCCTTCTCAGAAATACTGAAGGTTCTGGATTACCTGAAGAAGGGCAAGCTTGAGGTCTTCAGGGAATTCGAGAGGCCAGAGTGGAGTCTCGGCGTGGGGCTGACGGAGGCTGGAAGAGGTGCGCTCGGACACTGGATAATTGTGAAGGACGGAAGAATTCACAGATATCAGGTGATAACTCCGTCCAACTTCAACGCCTCGCCTAAAGACGGTGATGGCAGGAGAGGGCCGTACGAGGAGGCTCTCATTGACACGCCCATTCTTGAAGAAGGAGATGCTGACAGCTGGGAGGGCGTGGATGTTGTCAGGACCATCAGGAGCATGGACCCCTGCCTGGCGTGTGGCGTCACGGTTTACAAGGGTGGCAGGAAGGTGGAGAAGGTGGTCAACGGGTGATTGAGATTAACCGGGGTGGTTGGTATGACTGTTAGCTATGTAACGGAAGACCCGTGGGAGAAGTTCGTATTCAGGTTTTCAGAAATGATGAAGGACGGAGTCGAGGTGAAGATATCCTACGGTGGAATGGAGGCTGGAGTGAACTTCGATTTGAAGGCGCTTGAGAACCTTGCGAATCTCTTCGAAAAAGGAGTGCCCCTTGAGGTGGCAATCGGGATTGACCTGCCCAGAATGCTTGCAAGCATCGAGGGAGAGGAGCTTGACATCACCCTGAGAACAAAGGAGGCGGAGCTGAACCTGAAAATGACCGGAGAAGTTCTTGCAGAGTTCAGGAAGGCCATGCAGCACAACCCCATAGACGGCGAGGTTCTGGCGATGATTTCAGCTTTCCTGAAAAGGCTGGTGGTGTGATATGGCTTCGAAGGGCTGGATAAAGCTGAGCAATTTCAAAATCCCGCTGACCCACAGGATCAAGCTCAAAATGGCAAGGTACGTCTTTCTTGGCAGAATTAAGACGTCATACAAGTACAACACAGACAGCGTGCTGATAACTGCAGAGTTTGACGGAAACATGCTTGGAAGGGTTATAAACGAGCTTTCAGGCCTCATAAAAGAGTGGGAGAAGCAGAACAGTCAGACATAACTTTTTATAATTTTGTGTATCAGTTCCAGCACTGTCGCAATCTTTTCTGCTACGACTGGCGTCAGACCGACGCCCCAGGATACATCTTCTGGATGACATCCCACCACATAGACCTTCTCGGGGAGAACTCCCATTTTGTCCCCAAGTGCAATAAGCTCTTTTAAATCCGCATCATGAAAATTAAGGCCCACTGCTCTGCTATTACAGACGTCCTCTGGATGGATTACGTAGATGTCTCCTGGCTCCCCCTCCCCCTCGATGGCATCGACTATGACCACCACGTCGTATTCCTTCAGTTTGAGCAGGAGCTCATGAAGCCTTTGACCGAAGTCAATGACGTCTGCCTCGAATAGCTTGGCATCAACTGCATTAAGCAGCTCTCTTACCACAGCCGGGCCGAAGCCATCGTCCTTTCTGAGCTCATTACCAACGCCAGCAATAAGAATTCTGGGTTTCTTTTCTACCATGTAATTTGGTGACAAGACCTTCGTAAATCTGTTTCTCTGACCCTTCAGGAGCATGGGAAAGTTCAAATTCATGCCGCCACAGTTAGAGACTGATTAATTTAAATAGGTCAAATGGGGGGCTGATGGGTTGAAGACCTTTGCAGATATCGAAGGAATAAAATGCTGGGGGATTAAGGAGGGAAAGAACGGGCTGGGGGTTGTTGTGTGCAGAGGCAGAGTTGCGGCAGTCTACACCACCAACAGAATCAAGGCTGCTCCTGTAATATACAACATGAATTCTCTGAGGGGTGAGATTGAGGGGATAATTGTAAACAGCGGGAATGCCAACGCCTTTACTGGCAGAAAGGGGCTTGAAAATGCAAGGGCGATGGCAGAAATGCTTGCAGACAGGCTGGGATGCGACAGGAAAAAAATAGCTGTTGCCTCTACTGGCGTAATCGGAAGACAGCTGGACATGGGGTTGATTAAAAGGATGTTTGATGAGGTTTATCCAAAGCTATCAACAGGTAGAGAAGCTGCAGAGGCCTTTGCCAGAGCCATAATGACCACAGACAGCTTTCCAAAGCTTTACTCAGTCAGGGCTGGAGAAGCGGTTGTGGCTGGTGTTGCAAAAGGCGCTGGCATGATCGCTCCAAACATGGCAACCATGCTGGCGTTCATATTCACCGACGCAGATTTTGAGGCAAATGCGCTCCAGGAAATGCTGAAAGCGGCAGTAGACAGGTCATTCAACGTTACGGTTGTGGATGGCGACACATCCACGAACGACATGGTTCTGCTGGCGTCAACCGGGAAGAAACGGGTGGACAGAGAAGTCTTTCAAAATGCGCTGCTAGACGTATGTGTCAATCTGGCAAAAATGATTGTAAAGGATGGTGAGGGAGCTACGAAGCTTATGGAAGTCATTGTAAAGGGTGCAAGGAGTGATGAAGAGGCGTTTAAAGCTGCAAGGACAGTAGCGTCATCGCTGCTTGTGAAGACAGCAGTATTTGGAAACGACCCCAACTGGGGCAGAATAATTGCTGCGCTGGGCTATTCAGGTGTGGAAGTGGATGAGAGGGTAACCCTTGACTTTGTTTCAGACAATAAGTCTGTCAGGCTGCTCGAAAAGGGTGTGGCAACGGGAAAGGAAGATAAAGCTAAAGAGCTCATGAAAGGGAGCGGGGAGATAAAGATAGTTATCGATTTGCATATGGGGAGCGGTGAAGGGTGTGCCTTTGGATGCGATCTGACGTACGATTACGTGAAGCTGAACGCTGAATACACCACCTGAAATTTTGATGAAGGTTTTTTTAGTCAGGTTTGAGAATGGGCCTCTAAATCCGTAAAATTTTAGGGAGAAATTACAAAAGTATGTAAGTGAACTCACTCAATTATGAGTGTTGAGAGGTGGGTGAACGCCAGTACTCTTGAAGAGAGCGAGGAGTACCACAAGAGATACAATTACGCCATAACCAATTCCACCAGGAGAAGAATCCTAAGGCTCATCGACGAAGGGAAAACTGAGGAGGAGATAATGTCTGCTTTGAGTTTATCAGAGCAGCAGCTTAACTACCACCTGAAGATTCTTGAGTGGGGGTTCTGCATTGAGAGGAAGGGGGACAGGTGGGTCATAACAAAGGAGGGCAAGATAATAGACAGGATTAAGGGCTGATTTTCATTACCAGGTTTTAGAGTCGGATTGCCGAGTTACAGACCATTTAAACCGCTACTTCCGCACAAAGATGTAGTAGTATTCCTGCCTGTCCTCTGACTTTTCACAGGCCAGCAGATCGAGCGAGATGTGGCTTTTCATAATGTGATTCTGGTCAACAACGTCACTCTTCGACACGAACAGCACCCTGCCGGATTTTTTGAGTTTTGGAAGAAACCTCAGAAGCGCAACCAGGGCATCCGGGGGCTCCAGTGTCAAATCGCAGAGTATCACGTCCAGATACGGAAGCCTGGAAATGTCAAATTTAAAGGCATCGTCCATGAAAATCTTAACATTGGGCCTCTCCGATTCGATTTTTCTCAGTTGCTCCTCAAATTCCCTGCTGAACTCTATGCCGTAGACGAACCTCGCCTTTTCGCTTGCGTAGAGAACAAACCCTCCGGCACTGCTCCCGAGATCGAGCACAGTGTCGCTTCCCGAAATCAAACCGAACTTCTCATCCAACATTTTCAGCTTGTAGTACCCCCTGGGTCTTCCTTCCGCGAGTACTTCAATCTTCTCGTCTCCTCTGACGTCTTTGGAAGGCTTTCTGACAGTCTCTCCATTAACCTTCACCAGACCCCTTTTAATGGCTTCCTTTGCCATTGACCTTGATTCGAAGTAGCCCTGCCTGTGCAGAAAGACGTCCAGCCTCATACTGACCTTTTCAATCACTCATTCTTCCATATCCCCCTTCATTCCCAGAAAAGCTTTGTCTCCCTTGTTTTTGCAACCGGCCTCGCCTCGGCTTCCTGTCTCTCCCTCCACTTTATCCACTCTGAGGGCGCATCCTTGCTGATGCCTCCGTGACTTGTGAGCCTCTTCCTCACTCTTATAAGCACCGGTGCGTTTATGGCGACGCCAGCAACCAGCGCCTGCCCTTTCGTTAGTCCCGGAAGCTCGTCTATCATTTCCCTCCCTATGCTCTCCACGCCGCTCCTTATGTTGTCCTGATCTGCCGGATTCACGATGCGCATGATTATCTGAGTCATGCACTGGCTCAGGATGTCGGAATCGATTTTCGATGGCCTCTGGCTGATCAGACACACCCCAACTCCGAACTTCCGCCCTTCGCTCAGGATGGTTTTCAGCACCGGGTAGCTTCGGGAATCTCTGGAAGCGAATCTGTGGGCCTCTTCCACGACGATAAAAACAGGATAATCTAACTTCTCACCGCTCTGCCCCTTTTCAGCGTTTATTCTTGCCTTCAGTATTCTTTTGAGCAGCACGCTTACGAGAATCTGCTGCTCCATGTCGCTGAGCTCTGTAAGCTGCAAAACGCTGGCCTGCCCCGGCCTGAGCAGTTCCTTGAGCTCCATGTGCTCGTAATCGTCAATTACATCAACCTCCTCGATATATCGTCTTATCCTCCACCTGATTGCCTGGGCAGTCGTTGCAGCCTCGCTGCCAGCACTTGCTTCTATCAGCTCCACGAGCTCCCTTGCAGTGAACTTCGTCCCTTCAAGCTCTCTGAATGCTCTGCTCAGCATGGCCTCCATCTTTTCAGTCAGTCCAGGAAGGAGATTCAGGAGCTCATCGTATTCAAGCTCGGAGAGCCTTATCTTGATTTCATCTTTGCCAAAAATTCTAACCAGGGGTCTGTAATCGCCGGAAGCGAACTCCGCTTTGCCTTCGACCTCTTTGAGGGTGTGGTACTCGCCGTGGGGGTCTAAAATCAGAATTGCTCCGCTGTTGTAGGGTTTGAGGAGCTCTTCAATCAGAACTCCAGCCAGATAGCTCTTACCGCTGCCCGTTGATGCCAGGATGCACATGTGCTCGCTGGTAATCAGAGAAGCGTCCAGAACGACGGCAACGTCCTCATCTCTGTTCAGGAGGTAGCCTATGTGTATTGAGCCGACTTCTCCGGCTCTCTTTTTCATCAGGACTTCCTGAATGGTTTCAGCCTCCGCCAGGAACACGGGCTGTCCCGGCTTGGGCGGAATTCTGGGATTGATGAAGCCTATCGAAGCGTCGAAGTAACCCATAATCATTGCTGTCATCTCGAAGAGCTCGAACTCCCTGTTGCTGAGGCCGAGAACCCTCACGATCTTCTCAGGCGGGACGCCGGGCTTTGAGAGGTAGAGGTCGGGATAGAGGCGCAGCGGATGACGTTTCGTAATCCTGCAGATTATCTTCCTGCCGTTCAGGAGGTAGTAAATGAATTCTCCGCTTTTCAGGCTGTCCTTATCGGGCGTTATAAACTTGAACTCCAGCGGAGTGTCGCCAGGCCCTTTTACCAGCCCGACAGGTTTGGAACTCACGCCATGGGTCAAACCGCTCACCTCAGCTGTATCCTTTTCATTATCGCATATTCCACTTCGCACATCAGAATGTCGAGAAGCTCCTTTTCTTCGGGAATGACCCTGACAAGGCGCTCAAGAAGTCTCCTGATAACGGCGATTTCCGCTCTGTCTACCAGCTGGAGCAGATACGGCACGCTGAACCCGTTTTCCTGCATGTGAAGGCTCCTAACCTCCTCATCACTCAGAACCTCAACGTCAGCTCCTATCTCAGGCGTCCTGACGGGCTCTGAAAGCTCCGCGTCGCACAGAGTTACGCACTCAGCTATTCTCTTCACCTCAACAACGTCTGGCATGAACTTTTTTATCTCCTCAACGTCATATTTGCTGAGATAGCTGACGAATTCTGGCTCTTCTATGCGTAAACCCTTGACGAGACCGATGAGGTTTCCACACCTGATGAAATCTCCTACCTCAAGCCTGCCTTCTGAATCGTCCACATCAAATTCCCTGAGCCCTCTAACCGCCACAACCTTCATGGAACCACCCTCATTGGTTCAGCTACTTCACAAACCCCTTGCTGATCCACTTGAAAGATACCCCGTTACTCTTAACTACCCTCATCATGGCATCTTTCTCCCTTGACGTTATTGCCGCATATCTGTGGGCCCTTTCCAGTATGTAGGGGTAGTTTCCGGTGCTCCCTATCCGTGCCTCTGCCATTACAATTCTGACTGTTTTTTCAATTTCATCCTCCATCCAGGCCGGAAATTCGATTCTGGATGGCATTCCCACGATTTTCAGGTATGAAAAGCTGAGAGAGTCCTCGTAGCCCAGATTCTTGTGACACCTCACCGGATGGGTATAGCTCATGACGGGCATCAGGTCCTTAAGCAGCCCGGCATCAAAACTGTTGTGAATCCCGCAGCTTCTGGCAAGGTCTTTGGCATAGCTTCGGTCTATATATCCAATGAGCGGCGTTGAAGTCCTTTCACTCTCCTTTATGAGCTCCTCCATTGATTTAACGTATTCCCTGGTAATCCTGGCGTTCAGTTCGGAAGCAAAGGACAGAAGGAGGCTACCGTCATAGAAAAGGTAGCTTTCGCCATCCATGCTCTCCATCAGAAGCTCCACTTCCATCTGAAACCTCCTCAGGTTCAGGTTCTCCTCGAGATATATGAAGTCCGAAAATACTTCAGCCCGATAGTCTCCGGTGCCGTGTCTCACCTTTATTCTTGAGGCCTGAACAGCTCCAACTGGAATTCCCAGCTCTCTGAGAGGTGAAAATTCAGAGCCATCCACTCCCACCACTTTTACACCATCAAGTATGCTTAAAGGGCTCTCATCACTCAGCGTGATTATATCCACATCCGGCTTTCCTGCTGTGCCCTCAAGCCTCCTCATCATCTCCATCAGCACTTCCACATTTTCGAAGATGCTCCCCCTTCTCATCTTTTCTCCCTCTGGGTTCTACACATCATCAGCCTCGCTTCTACGTCCTCATCCAACAACTCTTGACGTTCCCCTTTCCTTCACAATCTTGACAGCATTCTCCACCATCTCTTCGAAGGTGTCGTCGTGGCTGATGACGAATATCTGCCTGAAGCCTTTAATCCTTCCGATTTGCGATGCGAAGTTCCTCCTTCGATACTCATCCATGTTCTGGGTCGGCTCGTCAAAGAATGCGAGGCCAAGGGAGGATGTTATTTTCAAAAGGGCAAGCCTTACGGCTAAAGCGGCACACATCTGCTCTCCACCGCTCATCTGGGCAAAGTCAATCTCCCTGCCCATGTATCTCGCTCTAATTCCGAAGTCCTCACCCCATCTGAGGTCCCAGCCGTAGTCCCCCATAAGCTCGCAGAAAATTCTGTTGGCCTCCACCGACACAGCCTCAACGTACGCTCTGGTTATCTCGGGAATTGCGGCCCTGAAAACCTCCCTCACGTCCTTTATAAACCTGTACCTCCTTTCCAGCTCCGATTTTTTGTGCTCAGCCCCTTTCAGCAGCTCTTCTTTTTCTCCAACATCCCTCAGCTCTTCTTCCACTTCCCCCAGATTTTTGCTGACAGCTTGTTTCTCCGTTCTGACAGCTTCCAGTTCACCCGTCAGCCTTTCAAGTTCTGCCCTGGATTGTCTGTACTCCTCCTCTGAGAACTTCCTCTCGAGTTCCCTGAGCCTGCCCTCCACCACCTTGAGCCTTGAGTTTGTCTCAAGAAGCTCTTTCTTAACTTCCTGAAGCTCTTCTTCAATCCCGGGTTTCTCCTCAATCCTTTTCGAGGCAAAGGTGTAGAATTCGTATCCCTCCCTGCAGCTCGTCTTCTCCATCCTGGCATCGTGAAGCTCTTTTCTGAGCCCTTCCTCCTTCATTCTGAGCTCTTTCAGTTTTTCTATCTCTGCAGAGATGTTTTCAAGTCTTTTTTCGCTCTGCCTGAGGTCGTTGATGATGGCATCTTTTCCCGAAACGATGGCTTTAAGCTGTTCTCTCCTGGAAACACTCCCCTTTACCCTTTCAAGCCTCTCTTCCACGTCTTTTTTCCTCTGAACCTCTTTTTCCAGTTCTTTCAGCTGGTTTTCCATCTTTTCCAGCCTGCTCTTATGCTCCTCAATTTCGCGAAGCAGCGCACCTTTCTGCTTCAGCTCACCCCTCAGCCTGTTCAGCTTCAGCTCAGCATCTCTCTTTTTCTCCGCAAGCCCCTGAATTTTCTCAGATTTCTTTTCCAGCTCACCTATCTTGATTTTGATGCTTTCAATCTCCTTAAGCAGCTCTGTTCGAGCATCTGATATTTTCTCGCACTGAATGTCAAGAATTGGGCACCGTTCATTCTCCATTTTCTCAAGCTGCTTCTCCCTGAGCTTCAGCTCCGTTCTGTACTTTGAGAGTTTTCTTATTAGACTCTCCCTGGCCTCATCCACCTTCTGGAGCTTTCTGACAGCTTCCTCTATCTGTCTGGCCTTCTCCTCCTTTTCTGAAAGCACCTCAAGCTGGCGTTTTTTCTCCTCCAGTGACCTTGAAATAAACCGAATCTGCTCGGAAATCTCCTTTTTAAGCTTTTCAGCCCTCTCAATTTTACTGATTACCTCTGCTAACATCTCTTCCTCCTCTGCCAGAGGGGAAATCTCCTCCAGCTCCTTTTCGGCCCTCTCAACCTCCTTCAACCGTTCATTAAGTATCTTCAGCTGCTCCCTGAGTCTGATTGCCTCCTCCGCTAACTTCTCCAGCTTTTCAATCTCTTCAGACACTTCCTTAAGCTTGTTTTCCAGCTCTGCCTCCTTCTTTTCAGCAGCCAGATACCTCATGTAGCTTTCTCTGGCATCTCGCATCTTTTTTTCAAGGCTGTTAAGCTCCTCAAGCTCCTCCTGAAGCTTTTTCGTTGTTCTTGCAAGGTTCGCGCTCCTTTCCCTCAGCCTTTCGGCTTCCGGCCTGAGCTGTGAAATCTCCTTTGAAAGCGCCTCAAATTCCTCAACCCTTTTCCTGACCGGGGAAATACTGCGAAATAGCCCCTCTTCTTTCTCTGCGAGTCTGTTAAGTTTTTCTTCAAGCTCCTTTTTCTTTGTCAGCAGGGATTCTTTCCTTGAAACGTGTGCCCTCAGCTCTATGATCCTCGCATTGACTTCGTTCAGTCTGTCCTCCAGAAACTTCTCGTATTCTCTCGCTTTCTCAAAGGCTCTCTTGTAGCCATCCACCCCGATGATGGGGGAAAATATCGCTTCTCTCACCGATGGGCTCTCAAGAAACTGCGACGTCATCTTTCCCTGAGCCACGCCTATCGCGTTCTCGAAGAGGCTCGGCGGGTCGATTTCGATACCGAAAACCTCTTTCACCCAGTCCCTCACCTCGCTCTTCCCCTCAGCAATCCTGCCAAGCTCGGAATCCAGAACGTAGTAATCCGTTGTCCCGGACTCGCCAAATTTTCTTACGACGGTGTAAACCCTGCCGTCAGGAGCCATCAGCTTTACAGAAATCTCTCCCTTTTTCTCCCCCCTCCTGATGAATTCAGACATTTTGTAGGGCAGAGTGTCAAAAAGGGCGAAGCCCACCGCTTCGAGTATCGTGGTCTTGCCTGCTCCGTTCTCACCTATTATCGCGTTCAGACCTTCGGAGAACCTCACAACTGCATGATCGTAGCTCTTAACGTTTACCAGCTTTACTTCCAGAAGCATAGGCCCTCCTCCAGTCCCATTCCTCCTCGCTCTCCTCAGCCCTGGACTCCTCGAACTCCCTCTTTTCAGTTTTAACCTCCTCTGATTCCTCCGGACTTGATTCTGCCTCTGCATGCCCGTCAGGGGCAGCATCGCCCGGTTCAGCCCTTGCCAGCCCAGAGTCCAGAATTTCTGAGATGTATGAGTCGATGTCTGCCACGCTCTTTCCTGAAAGCAGCAGGGATTTCAGGCGAAGAATCTGGTCTGCTATTTCGCCGTAATTGTAGCTCTGGAGAATCTGGGAGATGACGTGCCGCTCAATGGACTCTCTGGAGTCGATGCCTACTGGCTGGAATACTCCGTCACCACCTTCAAACCTCATTCTGACAACCAGTGGGTTCAGGATGCGCTTCACAGCTTCTTCCATCCCGATTTCATCCACGTGCCCCCTCCTTATGCCCGCAAGCTCCACATTAACGTGGACGACAGCATTCTCTGCAACTCTCCCCTCTTCCATATGGCTCTTCAGAAACTCTTCAAACGCCGTCGTGTTCGGCTCCTTCATCCTGTAGTTGATGAAAACAAAGGGTCTCGGCCTGTAAAAGTCCTTTACCAGCCTGTAATTTACACTTCCGCCTTCGTCAACCTCTACAAGAAAAATACCCCTTTCATAGCCGTACTCTGTTGCATCACAGCTTTCCAGGCTGCCCGGGTTGAAAATGAAGCCATCCTCCACAAAGCTCCTGTGGATGTGACCAAGCGCCACGTAATCCACCCTGTTTTTGAGGCGGTGGAGCTTCGTTGCGGAGATGCAGCCGTACATGTTCACGTATCCCTCAATACCCACATGAGCAGCGAAAATGGTGAAATCCTTGCTTCTTATCTTTTTGACGTACTCTTCCAGAATCTTCTCTGTCACGTTCCCGTAGTACTTCATTCCGTAGATTCTGACACCGTTTAAGTCAATGAAAGCTCCAGCCTCGCCGTCCCACTCCTCAACCACCACACCGCCATCAAATCTGGGCTTGAGGTTGATGATAAGCTGGTTCCTGCTGAGGTAGTCCATCCAGGAGAACCCATCCCTGAAGAACGTGGCATCGTGGTTCCCTTCAACTGCAATCACCGGTATTTCGTGCTTCCTTGCCATCTCCAGCACCTTTGTTGCCTGAGTCAGCGTCACAGGGTCCATCTCGCTTTTCTTGTGGAACAGGTCGCCGCTTATTATCACGAAGTCGACTTTCTGCTCCACCGCAAACTTCATTGCCTTCATGAAGGCCGTTGCAAAATCCAGCATCCTCTCCTGACTGCCGTACTGCCTGAAGCCAAGATGAATGTCAGCCATGTGAACGAATCTCACAGCCTTACCTTACCAAGGAGAATATTTTATCTTTCGCCTGGGGTGAAAGTAATCATGGCACGTCAGGTGGAAGAGTATGAGTTCGGAAGAATAAAAATATCCGGAAAGAATTACACCAGCGACGTAATCGTCTCAGGAGACGCTGTGGAAGAGGGCTGGTGGAGAAAAGAAGGACATGAGGTGAATATGGAGGACATCAATCCAATTCTGAAGTTCAATCCCGAAGTTGTGGTATTCGGGACAGGGTATTACGGCAGGGTGAAGGTCAAGGATGAAGTCGTAAAAGAGCTTGAAAAGAGGGGAATAAGGGTTTTAACCTTAAAAACCCAGGACGCCGTTGCCGCCTACAGGAAGCTGGTGGAAGAGGGTAAGAAAGCTGTTCTCGCTGCCCACCTCACGTGCTGACGTTGCTGATGTCACTCACTGTGAAGTATGTAAAAAGTTGCTGTACCGAATGCGATGAGCTCTCCATCGCCTTTCACCTCAGCATAGGCCGTTGCGATGCTGGATTTTACAGAAATCACCCTTCCTTCTGCAATCAGTTCCCTGCATGATGCGGGATTGACGAACTTTATGTCCAGCTCCACCGTAACCGCCCTCTTACCCTCCTCCACCAGCAGGCTGTTAACCGCAAGCCCCGCTGCCGAATCCACCAGCGTCGCAATCATGCCTCCATGTACAGTTCCGTAGGCCTGAAGGTGCTTCTCACCGATGCTGACCCTCACAACGGCCTTCCCCTTTTCTGCTTCCGGCTCCATTCCCGTAAGCCGGTACCACCCGGAGCCTTTCACCTCTCTCAGGAAACTCCCGAAGTCCATGGAGGTCATATTCCAAAGCTTTTTAAAAAACCCTGCCTACTGGCGGGTATGGTAAGTGTTGGGATTATAGGTGGGACGGGCTACACCGGCGGAGAACTGCTGCGAATTCTCGCATTCCACAGCAAAGTGGAAGTTGTGGCTGTAACCTCCCGAAAGGAAGAAGGGAAAGAAGTGTGGAAAGTTCATCCCTATCTAAAAGGATTTTACGACCTCAGGTTTGTGAAGCCCGAATTGAGATACTTTGACGATTGCAAAATCGTGTTCACCGCGGTTCCCCATGGCGAGGCCATGAGATATGTTCCTCAGCTTCTGGATGCCGGCATCAGAGTGGTTGACCTCTCAGCAGACTACAGGCTCGATAAAGACACCTACGAGGAGGTTTACGGGAAGAAGCACGAGGGGTGGAGAGAAGCTGTTTACGGCCTTCCCGAGCTTCACAGGGAGGAGATAGAGAAGGCTGAACTCGTTGCAAACCCCGGCTGCTATCCAACATCCACAATCCTGGCTGCCGCGCCCCTTGCCAGGATGGAGCTGATAGAGAGCGTCATATTCGACTCCAAGAGCGGCATAACAGGGGCTGGAGCCGAGCCGACGCCCTTCACCCACTATCCCAACCTTCACGAGGCCATAGTGCCCTATAAAATCACGTCTCACCGCCACTACCACGAGATGGTTCAGGAGCTCAAGGCGTTCCAGGAAGATATCAGAATTCACTTCACCCCCCAGGTGTTCCCCGGCTCAAGGGGAATTCTGACGAATGCCCACATCCTTCTCAGGGGGGAGCTGGAAAAAGAGGAGCTGGAAAGGATTTACAGGGAGTTCTATAATGAATCGCCCTTCATCAGGTTTCAGGATGAAGTCAGGCTGAGCTACGTGAGGGGGAGCAACTTCTGCGACATATCCATCAATGTGGGTGGAGAAAGGGCAGTTATCGTTTCGGCCATAGACAACTTAGTGAAGGGGGCAAGCGGTCAGGCGGTTCAGAACATGAACCTCATGCTGGGCTTTGACGAGACCGAAGGGCTCATGTTCCCCCCTCTGTTCCCCTGAGGCTTACCGGATGTGATTCGAGTGACCGGTGTGGGTTCAAACGTGGATGTTGTGGAAATAACGAAGGAGCTTGTAAAGATTGACACCAGAAATCCGCCCGGTGAGACAACCAGAGCCGTTGAGTTCCTGGAAGAGCTGTTTTCCTCCTTCAAAACGAAGGTTTATGAGAAAGCTGACGGCAAGCCCAGCCTCGTTGTGGATGTGAAGGCTGGAAATCCTGAAATCATGCTCACCAGCCATCTTGACACGGTTCCGGCTCCAGATGAGCTTCTCAACCCGGTTGTGGCTGATGGGAAGCTATACGGAAGGGGAGCGTGTGATGCAAAGGGGTGCGTTGCGGCAATGGTGGTGGCGGCCTTCGAGTACCTTGACCACATTGAACGCACAGAAATCCCGGAAAATGCGGGGCTGAAGCTGGCTTTTACCAGCGACGAGGAGATAGGTGGAGTCAACGGCCTTGGCTACGTTTTCAGGCATGAGCGAAGCGATTTCGTCATCATAGGAGAACCTTTAGGGATGGGGTACGTGGGCGCTCTGCAGGCGTGCGTTGTGAGTGCTGACCTCACGATTAAGGGGGAGAGCGGGCACACCGCAACGAAGGACGCCAGAGAAGGAGCCATATACAGGGCAGCGGAATACATCATCTCCAGGGTTGAGGAGTTCTCGAAATTGAAGGGCAGCTATTCAGACATAAAGGAGAAATTTGCCAGAATTGGGTACGATTTCCAAATTCGAGGAGTTTCTCAGGCTGTCTTCAACCCCTCAGGCATTTCTGGAGGGACAAAGAGGAACGTGGTGGCGGATAGCTGCAGAATCGAGGCTGACATACGTTTTGCCCCCTGGATACCCAGAGAGGAGATAAGGAGGGCTCTTCGTGACGAAGGTGTGGAAATTAAAGTGAACGGCGTTCTTGAACCCTACGGCGTTTTCATGGATGAAGTTGATGAAAAGGACGACCTCATGCTCCTGAACGCCATAAAGAGGGTTTACGAAAGGAGAGGGGCTGGTGCGGTGGCAGTATTCTCCCTTGGAGTGGGAGACACGAGACACGTGAGAAAGTACGGAATACCGGCGGTGTACTTAGGCCCTGGCGGGGGTGAGCTGCACGGAAAGAATGAATACGTGAATCTGGACGAGTTGAGGGAGTTTCCGTGGGTGTACATGGACGTGGTGATGGAGCTCGCTGAACCTGCAAAAGCTACTTCAGAAAAATGATGTTTCCTCTGCCCTTCTTCACCTTCTCAATAACTCCTCTCCTCTCTAAGTCGGCAATTATCAGGCTCATCTTCGCTTCACTGTAACCGAGCCTCTTCCGGAGCTCTTTCTGGGTTATCCTCCCGCCCACTTTCTTTATCTCCTCCAGCACTTCATTTAGCTCTTCAGGGAGCGGCTCTTCGGCCTCTGGCTGTACAATTTCCGCGGTTTTTCTCCTGTAAATATATGCTGCAGCAACAACGATGATGGCAAGGACGAGAGGGATAGCATACACGAAGTAATTCGACCCCCCGTCAACCAGATAAAACTCCGGCTCCACTGGGGTTTCGATCTGGGGGAGCGGCGGAAAGAGAATGAGGTCGAGGACGAATTCCCCTTCGGTATCAATGGAAACGACCTCTTCGGTCTCAAGCTGAATCTTACCGTTCTTCATGTAATATGCCCTGATGGAGTAAACCCCGGGAGGGACCGTGAAGGAGTAGCTTCCATCTACTGCCACGTAGCGCTGGGGAGGCGTTGTGTTGATCTCCACAACTGCATTCTTCAGGATGTCGAGGGTCTCCCAGGAGTAAACCTTGCCCTGAATAACCGCAGCGTCGGCCGGAATTGCAAGAGTCAGCAGCAGCATCGCCAGCAGCAGGAATCTCATTCTTAATAAATAAAATAGAGAAGATAAATAAGTCTTGCGGTTTACTTAACCCAGCCCGGCACAACACCCCACTCGATGCCGAAAACCAGCGGAACAAGGAAGTAGCTGAACAGCGTCACTATCAGGATGCCTATTATGTTCATCAGGAGCCCGTTTCTTGCCATCTGAGGAACGGTAACGTAGCCGGTGCCGAAGACTATTGCATTTGGAGGCGTGGCAACAGGCAGCATGAAGGCGTAGCTTGCAGCGATGGCAGCGGAAATCATGAAGGCTCGTGGATCCTCTCCCATAGCCAGGGCGAAGGCAGCCATGATGGGCATCATCAGTGTGGTTATCGCGGTGTTGGATGTGAGCTCCGTGAGGAATATCACCAGAACCACGATTGCCGCCAGAACGAGGATCGGTGGAAATCCTTTCAGGAAAGTCAGCTGCTCCCCTATCCATGCGGCCAGTCCGCTCTTCGTAAAGGCTGAAGACAACGCTATTCCGCCGCCGAACAGCAGCAGGATTCCCCACGGAATTTCCTTTGCGTGATCCCAGTCAAGTGCAAACTCGCCCTTCTTCAAATCCACCGGGATCAGGAACAGTGCAACGGCGGCGATCATAGCTATGACGTAGTCGTTGACGAAGGGCAGCCAGGTGGTGATGCCCGGAATTGTCACGGCACCAATGCTCTTGGGCTTGCTGTTTATCCATGCAAGGGCTGTCAGGGCAAAGACGACCAGAACCACCTTCTCTCCCCTGCTCCACCGCCCCAGCTTCTGTTTCTCCTGGGCGATGATTTCCCTGCCTCCCGGAAGCGTGTCGATTTCGGGCGGGTTCAGTATGTAGACCATGACGAACCAGGCAATGAAAAGAGTTAGCCAGGCCGTTGGAATGCCAACAGCCAGCCAGTCTGTGAAGGTTATCTCAGGCGCCTCAGGAAACAGCTTGGGCAGCGTTCCTGCCAGTACCGCATTTGGTGGAGTACCGATAAGAGTGGACACGCCTCCAATAGACGCTGCGTACGCAATTCCAAGCATGAGTGCCGTTCCGAACCTGAAGTTCCCCGCCCTGAAGTCAACGCCTTTGAACTGCCCCTTCTTCTGAAGCTCCATCCCAACGCTTGCAACGTGAAGGATGATTGCCAGAGCGATCGGCATCATCATCATGGTCGTCGCGGTGTTGGATATCCACATGCTCAGAAAAGCCGTTGCAACCATGAATCCCAGCACGATCTTGCGGGGGCTGACGCCTATGGCGTCAATTATTATCAGGGCCAGCCTCCTGTGGAGGTTCCACTTCATCATCGCCGCTGCTATCATAAAGCCGCCCATGAACAGGAAGATTATCTTGCTGGCATAGCTTTTGGCGACGCTGTCAATCTTGTCGACGCCGAAGAAGGGAATTATCACGAGAGGCAGCAGAGCGGTTGCCGGAAGGGGGATTGCCTCGCCAACCCACCACACAGCCATCAGAACTGCCAGAGCAAGAACGTACTTCATGTCCCTTGCCTTCTTCAGGATTTCTGAATGTGCCTTTCCATCGACGCCCTTCAACCACTCCATGAACGCAGCGCTGTCCACGGCCTTCAGCTTCTTTCCTTCCTTAACCAGATATCCCGAGCTTACCGCCTGGGTTATTATTTCATCAGACAGCTTTGCACTGGATATCGCTGAATCCACAAATGTTTGCGGAACGGGCATAACGACGAGTGCCAGAAAGAGCAGAACTCCGAGAGCCAGTGAGATTTTCTGTCTGGCAGTGTATCTGTGCCCGTCAGGCTTTCTCTGAGTTAGGACGTCTCCAACGCTACCTTCCTCAATCTGCTCTTCAACCTCCTCCATTATTCTCTGCTTCATCCGCTCTTCTCCTTCCGATTCTGCGTTGAACTCGTTGAACCTGTCCGATTTCCAGACCCGGTTGATGGCGTTAAGAGCATCCATCCCAGACACCGGCCGGAGACCTCAACTAAAAATATTTAAAATTTATTATTCATGATTAATACAAAATGTGGTACAGTTCATAACTTTTAGTGCACTGGTAGTAATTTCACATTGATTAATATTCTAAATTCTGGCATGATTTCTGAAAGCACCACAGAGCTAAGTAGATATATGTCCAAATCAAACAGAACACGAGGTGTTTGGAGCATGAAAGATTCGCTGCAACCCGGAATAACCCATGAGCTGAAGTATAGGGTGCCTGTACACAAAACCGTGCCCGCTCTGTTGCCTGAATCACCGGAGTTTCAGGCCATGCCTGAAGTCCTCGCAACGGGTTTTCTGGTGGGGCTTGTTGAATGGACGTGCATTCAGGCCCTCAACCCCTATCTCGACTGGCCGCGGGAGCAGAGCGTAGGCATACACGTAAACCTGAGCCACGAAGCGCCGACACCTCCGGGAATGGAGGTGACTGTTCGGGTTAAGCTGGTGGAGGTGGACGGAAGAAGGCTCGTGTTCGAGGTGGAAGCGGACGATGGCGTTGACGTCATCTGCCGCGGAACCCATGAACGCTTCATCATAAACTACGAACGCTTCATGCAGAGGGTGGCCAGCAAGCGGGAGAAGGTTTGACTCGCAGACTAAGCCAGCTTCTGAATCCTCAGCTTCCCGTAGCTTTCGCGAATCTCCACATCCTCTCCCTGCCCCTCGAAAATTCCTGCAAGAAAGACCTTCAGGAACTTCGCCTCAGAAGGACAGGAGAGTATCAGCGTGTACTTTCCCTCACCATCCACCTTTATCCTGAAGAAGTTTCCCGCCTCCATGTACCGCAGCACACTGTAAACATCTTTCAGCCCCTTATCAGCATACTGAATCCCGTGCTCGATGCCGGATCTCCTTATAATCTCCCAGAACTCTTCCGAAGCTTTGTCGTTCAGCTCTTCCCAGATTGCCGCCCAGTGCTCAATGTCTACGATGCAGTGCTCTCCCGCCGAAAGAAAGTCTGTATAGATCTTCACAAGCTCTTTTGTGGCGTCATCCATACCTTCCAGCTCGAAGTACACTTTGAGAGCCCTTCTGACTATTTCCGACGCCGAAATACCCTTCTTCTTTGCCAGAATTCTGAGCATTTCCAGCGATTTGCTGTCAAGGTTGACGGACGTTCGCATGTATGCGGGAGAGAAGTATACTCTATAAAGGTTATGCCAGGTTATTACCAATTGTTAACACGTGGCAAGTTTTATGAGAAAAAATTATTACGTTTCATAACATCTCCAGATGCCTATGGAGCCGGACTTTGAAAAGAGGCTGGTAGAGGATGCAGGCAAAGCAGAAAAGCTCGCTCCTGAGCTTCACAGGAAGTATCACGGTAAAATAGAGATTATTCCAAAGTGTCCCATAAGGGGTCTGGACGACTTTGCGGTGTGGTACACCCCAGGCGTTGCAGCGGTATGCAGGGAGATCGCGGAGGATGAGGACAAGGCCTTCGACTACACCAACAAATCCAACACCGTTGCAATAGCCACCGACGGCTCCAGGACCCTTGGTCTCGGGAACGTAGGAGCTACAGCGTCACTCCCGGTTATGGAGGGTAAGGCTCTTCTCTTCAAGTATCTTGGCGGTGTTGATGCCTTTCCACTCGTCATCCAGCAGCAGGATCCGGAAAAATTTGTCGAGGTTGTGAAAGCCGTATCTGCTGGCTTTGGAGGGATAAACCTGGAGGACATAGCCACGCCAAAATGCTTTCACATCCTGGAGAGGCTGAAGCAGGAGCTGAGCATCCCTGTCTGGCATGACGACCAGCATGGGACAGCTACGGCCACGCTGGCGGCACTGATAAACGCCCTCAAGGTTGTGGGGAAAAAGAAAGAGGACGTCAGAGTCGTCGTGTTCGGCGTCGGTGCCGCGAACTACGCAACAATAAACCTGCTGATTGCAGCCGGCTTTAATGGGGGAAACATACTGGCCGTCGACAGCCGCGGAGTACTTGGAAGGCATCGAGACGATTTGAGGGGAAGCTACAAGTGGAGAATATGTGAGGTTACAAATGCAGAGGGGGTCGAGGGGGGAGTCGATGCAGCCTTAAAGGGCGCTGATGTTCTTATAGCCGCATCAAAACCCGGGCCGGGCGTAATCAGGAAGGAGTGGATTTCAGAGATGAGTGACGATGCCATCGTTTTCGCCCTCGCCAATCCCGTGCCGGAAATCTACCCCTGGGACGCAAGGGAGGCTGGAGCCAGAATCGTCGCAACCGGAAGGAGCGACTTTCCAAATCAGGTGAACAACAGCCTAGTTTTTCCGGCAGTCTTCAGGGGCGTTCTAGATGTCCGGGCTAGGGGAATTACAGAAGAGATGGCTGTCGAGGCCGCTTTAACCCTCGCCAGGTTTGCCGAAGAAAAGGGGCTGAGTGAGGAGCACATAATACCCGACATGATGGAGACCGAGGTCTTCCCCTTGGTTGCTGCTGCTGTGGGAGTCAAAGCAATCCAGCTCGGAATCGCAAGAAGGGAAGTGAGCTTTGAGGAGCTTAGAGAGGAGGCGGAAAGAAAGATTACGGTTTCAGAGCGTAAGCTGAAGGTGCTGATGGAGAGCGGGCTTATTTAATTTAAATCATGAATTTTTAAACCCGCCCGTCCGTTCCAAGTTTCAAAAGTGTGGGTCGATTGAAATGAAGCTCAGGAATGGAGGAGGGGCTGGGTGGGCGGGAAAAAGGGTAACAATAAAAAATCCCTTTCAGTGAGACCCGCTGTAAACCAGGGGGGCGATATATTTATTAACTGTCCCGCTGCCCCAACATCAATTCACGCTAACAGAGGTGTAAAAGGATGAAATCCGCATACGCTTACATCAGAGAAGCCTGGAAAAAGCCCTGGGATGGCTACGTGGGCGAACTGATGTGGTTGAGGTTGCAGAAGTGGAGAAGAGAGGGAGCAGTTGTCAGGCTGGAGAGGCCTACCCGGCTTGACAGGGCGAGAGCCCTGGGCTACAAGGCAAAGAAGGGAATAATCGTTGTGAGAGTCAGGGTCAGGAGAGGCGGCAGATACGTCAGGAGACCCAACAAGGGCAGGAAGACAAAAGGGCTGGTTGTCCACAGGAGAACGCCCAGGAAGAGCCTCCAGTGGATTGCAGAGGAGAGGGCTGCAAGAAGGTATCCCAACATGGAGGTTCTGAACTCCTACTGGGTCGGAGAGGACGGGAAGTACAAGTGGTTTGAGGTGATACTGGTTGACAGAAACCATCCGGCCATCGTCAACGACCCGCAGCTCGGCTGGATATCCACCAAGAAGGGCAGGGTCTTCAGAGGCCTCACATCTGCAGGCAGGAAGTCCAGAGGTTTGCGGAGAAAGGGCAGAGGGGCTGAGAAGGTCAGGCCAAGCCTGAGAGCCAACTTCAGGAAGTAATTCCTCTATTTTTATGAAGATTGAGAGAGTTAACGTCAATGCCGTTGTTTACTCCACAGAAGACATGGAAAAGGTCGGAGAAGCCATAGCCACCCTTTTTCCCTTCGAGTTCGAAATAGAGGTGACAGATGCGACCGGTCATTACGGAAACCCCCTTAAGTTTCTGGAAGTGAAGCTGACAAAAAAGAGGGAGGTCCGGGAGTTCCTGAAGTACATCCTCTCCTCTTTGAGCGAAGAAGATACCCGGTACCTGCTGGAAACTCTTGAAGACAGGGTGGATGAGGAGGGAGTTCTGCACCTCAGAATAGACAAGCAGAGGGCGTATCTCGGAGAACTCCAGATCGTTGAGAGAGGAGATGCGATAGTTGTCCGCATAAAAATCGTAACATATCCTGCAAGGCGGGAGAAGATTATTGAAGCAGCCAGAAATCTGATTATTTCCCTTCACAAGGGCTGATTTCAAATGCAGATTGATTTTCTGCGCTTCACGCCGGATAGAGGGTTTTTAAAAAGACTTGGATTTGAAGATGCGGTTGTTTTTGCTGACGCTGGCGTTTCAAAAGAAACAAATCACGGTTATGTGAGAGGAGAAATCATACGACCAGAAAGCGTTGAAGACCTGAGGAAAAAGCTCAGAAAGGTGGGCAAGAAGAGTGTTGTTGGGGTAGAAAGCAGCAGCATCTCCATCAACAGGGAGGCGGTTACAAGAAGGAGAGTGGACATAATCTTGGACTCTGTGGTGCGGAGAGTCGACTACGTCACGGTAAAGCTCGCTGCAGAGAAGGACGTTGCCATAGAAATCTGCCTCTCCAAGTTCCTGCTTACAAGAGGTGCCAGGAGAATGAGGCTGCTGAGGGAGACGGAGGACCTTTTCAGGATAATAAAGAAGTTCGACACACCATTCGTTATCACTTCCGGGGCGTCAAACATTTACGAGATGAGGAGTGCCAGGCAGCTTAAGGACTTCTTCTCATTTCTGGGGGCTGAAGTTGAAAAGGCAGAAAGACACGCAGCGATACTCTTCAGAAAGTATGCTGACGCAAATTTCATAATGAATGGGCTCGAGATCGAAGAGAGACCATGAAAGGTTTGCCACCCTCACTTCGTAAGAGAAAAAGATATATTGCGTTCCACCTGATAGCTGAAAACAGAGTAGGCAAAGTGGAGCTCAGCAGAGCACTGCTTGACGAGTTACTGGCTCTCTTCGGGGAATGGGGAGCAGACGAAGTGTGGCTGGAGCACTTTGATGGTGAAGTTGGCATAGTTGGATGTTACCACGCATCCCTGGAGAAAGTTAAAGTAGCTATAACTCTCATGAGCAGAGTAGGCGAAGTGAAGGTAAATCCCGTGATCCTGGGAGTCAGCGGGACAATAAAAAGGTGTAGGAAAAAATACTTGGAGGTGTTGAAAGGTGCATCTTCCCCAGATGGGTTATGATCGGGCCATAACAGTGTTCAGCCCGGACGGAAGGTTGTTTCAGGTCGAATATGCCAGGGAGGCAGTCAAAAGAGGAGCCACGGCAATTGGTGTTAAAACCAATGAGGGAGTTATTCTCGTAGCCGACAGGCGCGTGGCCAGCAAATTGCTTGAGGCTGATACCATTGAGAAGATATACAAGATTGATGAGCACGTCTGTGCCGCCACGTCCGGCTTGGTTGCAGACGCAAGGGTTTTGATTGATAGAGCCAGGCTGGAAGCTCAGATTAACAGGCTCACCTATGACGAGCCGATAAGCGTTAAGGAGCTCGCAAGGAAAATCTGTGACTTCAAGCAGCAGTACACCCAGTACGGAGGCGTCCGCCCCTTCGGCGTTTCGCTTCTCATCGCTGGCGTTGATGAAAAGCCAAAGCTTTACGAAACCGACCCAAGCGGTGCGCTGCTGGAATACAAGGCAACGGCCATCGGAGCTGGAAGAAACGTTGTCCTTGAGTATTTCGAGAAGGAGTATGCTGATGATATCGGTTTTGAAGAGGCAATAATAAAAGCCCTCGTAGCAATGGGCAAAGCCATTGAGGGCGAGTTGAGCGTTAGCGGAATTGAAATGGGTGTTGTTAAGGTTGAGGATAAGAGGTACAGAGAGATAACGGGAGAAGAACTCGAAAGATACCTTGAGAAAGCCAATGAGATCATAAGGAGCGAGCTCTCCAAGCAGTAAGGTGTCCGGAAATGGTATCTCTGGACAGGGCAGTGATTGCACGGCTCAGGAAGGGAGGAGAGAATTTCGAGGTTCTCGTTGATCCATACCTTGCAAGGGACCTCAAGGAAGGCAGAGAGGTTGACATGGAAGAGCTTCTTGCTGCGGAGGAAGTGTTCCACGACGCAAAGAAGGGCGAGAGAGTCAGCAGCGAGGACCTGATGAAGTTCTTCGGAACGACAAACGTCAGGGAAGTTGCGGAGAAGATAATCAGGGAAGGGGAGGTTCAGATCACTGCCGAGCAGAGGAAGGAGATGCAGGAGCAGAAGAGAAAGCAGATCGTGGACTTCATAAGGCGAAACACAATAGATCCGAGAACAGGCGCTCCGCATCCGCCTGCACGCATAGAGATGGCGATGGAGGAGGCAAAAGTACACGTTGACATCTTCAAGCCCATCGAAGCCCAGATCAAGGACATAGTGAAAGCTCTTAAGCCAATACTGCCCCTGAAGTTTGAGGAGATAGAAATTGCCATAAAGATTCCTCCGGAGCACGCGGGAAAGGCTGTCAATGCCCTTTACAGCTTTGGGAATGTAACGCAGGAGGAATGGCAGAAGGACGGGAGCTGGATATGTGTCATGAGGATACCCTCAGGAATGCAGGGGGATTTGATGGATTTGCTTGGCAAGGTGGCTAAGGGAGAGGCTCAGACAAAAATATTGAGGAGGATCCAGGCATGAGCAGCAGGAACGAGAGGGAGGAGAGGAGCGAGAAAAGAGTGATCGTAATGCCCGGAGACCTTGTTTCCACCAATCCGAGGGCAGCGGGCTACGGCACCTATGTTGAGAACGGGAAGGTCTACGCAAGGGTTCTGGGGCTGCTGGATAAAACCGATACGTCCGTCAGAATCATTCCGCTCAACGGCAAGTACGTCCCCTCACCAAACGATGTGGTGATAGGCATAGTCAGAGAAGTGGCCGGAAACGGATGGGCTGTTGATATAAACTGCCCTTACCAGGCCTTTCTGCCGTCTCAGGAGAATCCTGAGTGCAAGCCCGGAAAGAAGGCCAACGACGTTCTTGACATAGGCGATGCAATAGTTGCGAAGGTCGTAAGCATAGACCCGAAGATGAAGGTAACGCTGACGATGAAGGACAGGGTTTGCCGGCCCATCAGGTTTGGGAGGATCGTCGCAATCAACCCGGCGAGGGTTCCCAGAGTAATAGGAAAGAAGGGAAGCATGATAAAGCTCCTCAAGTCGGAGCTGGGAATACAGATCGTTGTCGGGCAGAACGGCCTGGTGTGGATAAGCGGTGACAGGAGAAAGGTGAACATCGCTGAGGAGGCCATCTACATCATAGAGAGCGAGGCCCACACCGAAGGACTGACGGACAGAATAACGGAGTTCGTTAAGAGGAGAAAGGAAGAGCTGGAAAAGGTGGCCAGTAGAAGTTGAAGAACGGTAAGTACGGATTAAGTGATTTGAGGAGGTAATTAACTTGGAGGAATTGAAGCTTATTGTGGACGGAAAGAGGCTTGATGGTAGAGGTTTTGACGAGCTCAGACCAATTAAAATTGAAGTTGGTGTGCTAAAGAGAGCCGATGGCTCCTGCTATCTCGAAATGGGTAGAAACAAGGTGATGGCTGCTGTTTACGGTCCCAGAGAGGTGCATCCGAAGCATCTGGCTGACCCCAGCAAGGCAATTGTGAGATACCGCTACAACATGGCCCCCTTCAGCGTGGAGGAAAGGAAGAGGCCAGGGCCCGACAGAAGGAGCGTTGAGATATCCAAGGTCAGCAGGGAAGCGCTGGAGACGATCATCATGACCGAGATGTTTCCGAGAAGCGCTGTTGACATATTCGTGGAGATTCTTCAGGCTGATGCGGGGAGCAGAACAGCATGTCTGAACGCTGCCAGCGTTGCATTGGTTGATGCGGGCATACCCATGAAGGGAATCGTTACCAGCGTTGCCGTTGCCAAGGTGGACGGGCAGATCGTGCTCGATCCGATGAAGGAGGAAGACAACTACGGAGAGGCAGACCTGCCCTTTGCATTCGTGATAAGGAACGGAAAAATCGAGTCCATCGCCCTTCTCCAGATGGATGGGAACATGTCGAAGGATGAAATCAGGCAGGGGCTTGAACTCGCCAAGAAGGGAGCCATGGAGATTTATCAGCTTCAAAGAGAGGCGATTATGAGAAAATACAGAACAGAAGAAACCCAGGAGGAGGAAGAATAATGCCTGAAGACATCCTTGTCGACATCAGGAGGGACTACGTTCTCTCAAAGCTCAGGGATGGGGAGAGAATAGACGGAAGAAAGCTGGATGAGTTCAGGAAAATAGAGATAAAGACGAATGTCATCGAGAAGGCTGAGGGTTCAGCTCTCGTGAAGCTCGGCGATACCCAGGTGATGGTTGGCATCAAGATGCAGCCGGGTGAGCCATACCCTGACACTCCCGACAGGGGCGTGATTATAACAAACGCGGAGCTCGTGCCCCTTGCATCTCCAACCTTCGAGCCCGGACCGCCTGATGAGAGCTCCATCGAGCTTGCCAGAGTTGTTGACAGGGGAATAAGGGAGAGCAAGGCCATAAACCTTGAAAAGCTCTGCATTGAGGAAGGAGAAAAGGTCTGGATAATTTTCATCGACATACATGCTCTCGATGATGACGGGAACCTCATGGACGCTTCAGCCCTCGCAGCTATCTCGGCACTGCTGACAACAACGGTGCCTGCAGAGAGATTTGAGCTTGGCGACGATTACCCGCTTCCGGTCAGGAACCTGCCTGTTTCGGTCACATCGCTGCTTGTTGGGGATAAGATACTTGTCGACCCCACGAGAGACGAGATGAGCGTTGGTAACAACTTCGTGACCATGATAACAGACCAGGACGACAACTTCGTGGGCATGCAGAAGAGCGGAGCATTCCTGCTGAGTGAGGAAAAGTTTTATGAACTGATGGACATCAGCATCGAGAAAGCCAGGCAGATCAGAGAGATGCTCAAAGATATTTAGGGTTTGCCGGTTCATAGAGGTGTCAGAAAATGGCGAGAACGAAGAAGGTTAAATCCGCTGGAAGGTTTGGTGCGAGATACGGTATCAGAGTAAGGAAGGTAGTTGTTGCCATCGAAAGGGAGCAGAGGAAGAGATACGTTTGCAGGAAGTGCGGTAAGAAGGCTGTTAAGAGGGCCGGAACCGGAATCTGGGAGTGCAGAAAGTGCGGTCACAAGTTCGCTGGCGGAACGTACATACCCGTAACCTCTGCAACGAAGATGATGGAGCAGGCAGCCGCTAAAGCTGCGAAGGGGTGACGTGATTGCAGTACAGGTGCTTGGTTTGCGGCGCTGAAGTTGACGCAGACCTTGAGCGAAACATCCTGCAGTGTGTCAAGTGCGGAAACAGAATACTGATGAAGCCAAGGCCGCCAGCCCTGAAAAAGAGAGTCAAGGCCATTTGAACCCCTGATTAAATTCTTTTTCTGCTTTCGCTGAATGCATATCCAGGACATTCCAGTTTCCATCACAAAATGAAGCTCCGGGAAGGCGGCGGGGCAGGGTTGGCGGGTAAATTAAAATGAAAAAAATTAATGAATCAGTGCAGCTCGCTCCCGTACCTCTTCTTCAGCATGAGGGATATAGCTATGGACATCAGCGCCAGCGCCACGTAAACGACGAAGCCCCTCGCGTACCCGAGCTCTCCGAACATGTCGACAAAGGTTCCCAGGATGGGCGGGACAACGAATCCGCCGAAAGCTCCCAGACCTCCAACCCAGCCGCTTGCACCTCCGACTGCCTCAGGCACGTATTTCGCAACAAGCTTGAACACCGCAGCGTTTCCTATGCCCATCCCAGCACCGATGAGTATCTCGCCAATTAGCGCTGGAGCGAAGCTGGTGGAGAACATGAGTATCGCTGCCCCAGCCAGAACCAGTGTGAAGCTCATTATGGCAGTCCTCTCTCCACCCATTCTGTCGCTGAGGTGCCCTCCGTAGATTCTGATGAAGGAAGCCAGCAGCGAGAATCCAACTCCGCCAAGAATGCCGGCAGTCCTTATGTCGAACCCGTGGAAGAGTCGCCAGTAGGTGGGGAACCAGGTTGTCAGCGCTAAGAAGCCTCCGAAGGAGGTGAAGTAGAGGGCTACGAGCGCCCAGGTTCTGCCTATTCTGGCGGAAATCTTCAGGGCGTCGATGAGGGTACCGGACGGAAACAGCTCCTGCCCCATCTGCTTTGCGACGCTTATCGCCTCATCCCTCTTAACTCCCTTCTTCACAAGCTGGAAGTAGTAGGCGTCGTGGGCGATTATGGCGTAGATGATGGTGCCTGCCAGCAGGAACAGGAACCAGGCAGCATAGGCTCCTGCAAGTCCTAGGGCAGCCAGAGCAAATGGAATCAGGAGGGTGAAAAAGCCCGGGGCGGTGTTTCCAAGACCGGCGTAGGTTCCGAGTGCCCAGCCCTGCCTTTTCTGTGGGAACCAGTAGGAAGTCTGGGGGATGCCGACAGAGAAGGTTGCAACTCCACACCCGCTCAGGGCGCCGAACAGCAGTATAAGGGGGTACATCTCCGTCGTGAGATTGTCTGGATAGTAGAGGAAGAGTATGGCCGTTAATCCCGCCATTCCGATGACCGACAGCGAAAGCAGCGTCAGCAGAGGCTTCTTGCCACCAACCTTGTCCACCCACGCACCGAAGGGGATTCTGAGCAGCGAGCCGGTAAGCTGGGGTATCGCAACGAGCAGTCCCAGCATGGCGCCAGAGAGCCCCATCACGTCCTTGAACTCCTTGGCAGTTGGCCCGTAAAGGGCGACGGCAGCAAATCCAACGAAAAATCCGAGGGTTGCAGCTATTAACCCCTCTGTCGGACTCCCTTTCAGACCGTATTTTTTCTTCAGCTCCTCAACACTAACCTCCATCATTTTTCCGCACCTCTCCGAAATTCCTTTTCGTTCACTTCATTCATCCCAATTCACCTCTCCACCCGCTTTTCTCTCCTCACAGCCCACCTGTAGAGCAGAGGCGGGTCTTTCAGGAAATCCAGAGGCAGGAACAGGAAGTGGACGAGCTTGGTGAAGGGCAGCACTGCGAGAATCAGGAATGCTCCTGCCACATGGATTTTGAACACCAGCGGGAGTCCTGAAACGTAGCCAATCTGCGGATTCAGCGTTAGCAGCGAGTACAGCCAGGGAACCGCCGTATAGAGATACCACTGCATCCCCCACCTCACGAAAAGGCCCATGTAAACACCGGTGGCTGCCTGAACGAGTATAAGCAGCAAAAGAAGCCAGTCGGAGTAGCCTGTCACGGCCCTCACAACTCCAGAAGCTCTGCGAATCAGCAGAACAACGCTTCCAAGAAGTGTGAGCAGTCCAAGGGCTAAAGCAACGCTTTCAAGGGCTACGAGAGCGGAGACGTTTGAAAGAATGGACTGCACGGCAGATGGGAATAGGAAGCCTATCAGGTGCCCGGCGAGGATTAGGACCACTCCGTAGTGCCAGGGGACGCTTCCCCAGTAAAGCGTCCTTCTCTCCAGGAACTGGGTGGAAAAGGCGCTCCAGTTAAGCCTGTTGGTGAAGTAACGGTAGGGTGTGACGAACAGTGCCAGAGCTATGGCGAAGTACGGAAGGACAACAAATATCAGCGTGTCCAGCATTTTATCACCCCCCTCTCATCAACATCCCCAGTATCCTCAACATCATCCGCATCTTCCACCTCACCCCTCTTTTCGCCCCCTTGGGCGTACCTCTCACAATCCAGAAGGCAGAGAGCATGGGTGAGAAGCACGAGGGCCCTGTAGGGCGTATCCTTATCTCTCACAGAATCGGCCATCTTATTCAGCCCCTTCATGATGAATTGGATGAAGTCACGCCTGTCGCTCTGCTCCAGAAACCCCAGAAATCCAGTAACGACAGAGATGTGGTCTGGAAGCTCTCCTTTCAGAGTTTCTGGCACTTCAAAGCCATATTCCCTGTAAATCTCCTTCAGCCCGACCATGTACTCCCCTTTCCTGTAGCTCTCGCCGTAGAGGTGGTGGGACAGGTAGGGCGGGCAGAGCGGGAAGAGGTCAAATGTTGCTACGTACTCCTCCTGTACTTCCCGCAGGTCTGAATCTTCGAGAAACCGGATGAAACCATCAAGTTCTTCCTTCACCCTTTCCAGCCTGTGATCCCTGATAGCCTCTACAAGCCCGTAGAGCTCCTTTGCAGCCTGCCTGGCCTCTGAAACGTCGCGGGGATACTGCAGGAGCGTTGAAAGGAGTTTATAGCACTTCGACATTTCAAGGCTCATAGCCCTCCCCTCTGTCTGGCAAATATGCCAAATCCTCTGCCTCCTCTCCTCTCGTCTGAAGGTGCGACGTCCAGGTACTCCCTGTGCAGAGACGGAATGGCGTAGCGCTCATCGTAGCTGGCAACCGTGAAGAGGCGGTAGAGCTTATCAACTCCTCCAGCGTCCAGTCCGGTTCTCCTCAGAGCATCCTCGTCTGGCGTCTCTCCAACGTTCTTCGCCCTCATGTACGCTCTGAGAGCGATGAGCCTCTCAAGAGCCTCTGTAACCACCCTCTCATTTCCGGCTGAGAAAAGCCTGGAGAGGTACCTCACCGGAACCCTGAGCTTTTCTCTGTCCGGGATTTCCTCGTGTTCCTCCACGTCGTAGGCGATGCGCTGTATTGCGAGTACTGGAGACAGTGGTGGGACGTAAAACGTCATGGGCATCGTCCTGAACTCTGGGTGGAGAGGCAAAGCAAGCTCAAACTCCTTTATCAGCGAGTAAGCCGGAGATTTGATTGCTGCGTCCAGCCAGCTGTCGGGGACGCCGTTCTCTCTGGCGGCTCTCCTAACCATTTCGTCCCTCGGATCGAGTATCATCCTCCTCTGTGCCTCCACAAGCTCCTCATCCCTGACCTTCAGCGCATCGTCGAGCCTGTCGGCATCGTAGAGGATGACTCCAACGTAGCGAATCCTCCCAACGCAGCTGTGGGCACACGCATTGGCCTGGGCTGTTTCTGTTCGGGGATAGCAGAAGATGCACTTCTCCGACTTGCCGGTGTTCCAGTTGTAGTAGACCTTCTTGTAGGGGCAGGCTGTCACGCAGAACCGCCATCCCCTGCATGTGTTCTGATCCACAAGCACGATACCGTCCTCACCACGCTTGTAGATGGCTCGCTGCGGACAGGCAGCAACGCATGCCGGGTTAAGGCAGTGATTGCATATTCTTGGCAGGTAGAACATGAAGAGACTCCCAAAGCTGTTCACGATTCTCCTCTCATCCAGATTGACGTCCTTCTCCGCATAAAGCGGTGATCCGCTGAGATCATCATCCCAGTTGGGGCCGAACTCTATCTCTATTTTCTCACCCGAAATTAGGGAGATGGGCTCTGCAACTGGCTGGTCATCCTCTTCGGGTGCATCGTAAAGCCTTGCGTAGTCGTATGTCCAGGGGTGGTAGTAGTCCTCCAGCCTGGGCATGTGGGGCTGGTAGAACATGTTGAGGAGGGTTGAGAACTTTCCAAAGGCTCTGAGCTTAACCTTTTCTCCCTTCAGAACCCATCCGCCCCTGTATCTCCTCTGATCCTCCCAGAACTTCGGATAGCCGGCTCCGGGCTTCGTCTCAACGTTGTTCCACCACATGTACTCTGCCCCTCTCCTGTCGCTCCAGATGTTCTTGCAGGCTATGCTGCACGTGTGGCAGCCCAGGCACTTGTCCAGGTTGAAGACCATAACGAGCTGAGCTCTCACGTCCATTGCCGTCACCTCCTCACGTCCTACCTCCTGAGCTTCCTGACAACAACGTAGGTGTCCCTGTTCACGCCCGTCGGCCCCCAGTAGTTGAAGTAGTAGCTGAACTGGGCGTAGCCGCCCACCATCAGAATTGGTTTTAAGCGGGTGCGCGTAACGCTGTTGTGAACCCCACCCCTCCTGCCGGTCTTCCTGGATTTGGGTATGTTGAGGGTTCTCTCAGGTGCATGGTACATGATTGCCATGCCCCTCGGGACTCTGGCTGAAACGACGGCTCTGCACACAATGACGCCGTTGCTGTTGAACACCTCCACCCAGTCGTTGTCGTTTATCCCTGCACTTCTCGCATCCTCATCGTTTATCCAGACCACCTGACCGCCCCTCGATATGGTCAGCATCCTCAGGTTGTCGTAGTAGGTGGAGTGGATGCTCCACTTGCCGTGGGGCGTTATGAAGTTCAGAATCAGACCCTCATCGCCTTCGATTTCATCCAGCAGCCTCGGACTGATTTTCGGCTTGAAAGTGGGCAGGGCTTCGTGGAAGGCAAGGTAGTAGGGGTGATCAAGGTAGAGCTCCTGCCTCCCGCTCAGCGTCCTCCAGGGAATCTCGTACTCCACGTTGAGGGTGTATGGCGAGTAAGTCCTGCCGTCGTTTATGTTCCCGCTCCAGACGGGGCTGGTTATGATTCGCCTCGGCTGAGCCCTGACGTCCTCGAAGGTTATCCTGTGGCTTCTGTAGGGCTCCACTATCTTGCTTAGCGGCTTACCCACTTTCTTCTCCAGATTCCTGAACCCCCTGTAGCTCATCTCTCCATTGGTTTCGGGAGCGAAGGCCAGAATCACGTTCGCAACCGTCACGTCATCCTCCAGAGAAACGTATTTGCTTCCGTTCCACTCCACCGTCGGATACTCATTGAGAATCTCCTGGTAAACGTCGCTGGCATCCCAGCTGACTCCATGGGCTCCCAGCGTCTTGATTCCCGGGCCAAGGGATATGAAGCGTTTGTAGAGGTTCACGTAGTCCCTCTCGACAACAGCCAGCTTCGGCATGGTTTTGCCGGGTATCGCTTCGCACTCGCCCAGCTTCCAGTCCTTCACGTCGGGCTGTGTTATCTCCTCAGGGGTGTCGTGGAGAAGAGGCGCCATTACAACGTCTTTAACCGGCTTCGGGAAGTGCTTTTCGGCGAGTTCGCTGAATTTCTTCGCAATTAGCCTGAATATGTCCCAGTCGGACTTTGCTTCCCATGCCGGTGATGTGGCGCCTCCAAGGCAGTTTATGAAGGTGTGGAGGTCTGTCGACTGGATATCGTTCTTCTCGTACCAGTGGGCTGCCGGCAGGACGATGTCGGAGTAGAGGGCTGAGGTGTCCATCCTGAAGTTAAGGTCGACGATGAGGTCGAGCTTCCCTTCTGGTGCATCCCTCCAGACGACCTCCCTGACGAGGTCCTTCGCCACCTCCCTTGCCATCACGTTGCTGTTCGGAGCCCCCACGAAGTGCTTCAGGAAGAACTCGTGCCCCTTGGGACTCGAACCCAAAGCGTTTGCCCTCCATATGAACCAGACCCTGGGCCAGTTCTCCTCAGCGTCGGGATCCTCTATGGCAAACCTCAGGCTGCCGTTTTTGAGCCGCTCCACAATCCACTTCCTGACCTCATCGTCGCTCTTCGCTCCTTCTTTCTGAGCTTCTTCCACAAGCCTCAGCGGGTTCTCGTTGAACTGGGGAAAGAAGGGAAGCCATCCAAGCCTTACAGCTTTGACGTTGAAGTCTATGGTGTGCTCCGGCAGGCCATCGGCGTGCTCGATGTAAGCGCATCTGTCGTACCTCCACTGATCCGTGTGGACGTAGAAGAAGCTGGGGGAGTTCTGGAGCCTTGGAGGCTTCACCCAGTCCTGGGCAAAGGCTACGACTGCCCATGAAGCGATTGGGGCAACTTTCTCCTGTCCCACGTAATGAGCCAGTCCTCCTCCATTCCTCCCGACGCTCCCCGTCAGAATCAGGGCCGTTATGACGGCTCTGTAATTGAGGTCGTTGTGGAACCAGTGGTTCAGTCCCGGCCCAATAATGACGAGGTTTCTCCCTTCAGTCTTCTCTCCATTCTCAGCCCACTCCCTTGCAATCTTTATGACGGTCTTCCTGCCTATCTTGGTGTACTTCTCCTGCCATGCTGGCGTGAAGGGCTTGTCGTCGTCGTAGCTCTCCGGATAGTCTCCGGGCAGGCCACGTGAGATGCCCAGGTGTGCTGCGAGGAGGTCGAAAACGGTGGTAACGAACGCCTCTCCATCCCTGGTCTGAACTCTTTTGGCTGGAACCGCCCTTACGCTCTCTCCGTAGTCCTCGTAGTAGAACCTGACCATGACGTGTTCCTCGCCAAACAGGCTGAGCTTGACGTCAATCTCCTCTCCATCCACCGCATCCCGCATCTCCAGGTTCCATTTGCCTTCGCTGCCATCACTCCACCTGAAGCCTATGCTGCCGTTGGGAATCCTCACCTCCCCATCCTTATCCATCACGCAGAGAATCCACTCCGCTTTGTCAAGCTCTTCTCCTCTCTCAATCTCCGAAGCCCTCAGAAACCTGTCAGGGACGAAGACGTCTCCGTCCTTCTTCAGCTTCACCAGAAACGGCAGGTCAGTGTACTTCTTTGCATACTCAACAAAGTAGGGAGTCTCCCTGTCGAAGTAGAACTCCTTCATGATAACGTGGTTGGCTGCCATCCAGAACGCTGAATCGTGGCCCTGCTCAACGGGAATCCAGACATCCGCATACTTACTGACCTGGCTGTAGTCTGGTGAGAACACCACAACCTTCGCACCCCTGTATCTGGCTTCCGACAGGTAGTGGGTGTCAGGGGTTCGGGTCATGTTCAGGTTGGAGCCCATGATGGCGATGAATCCGGCATTGTACCAGTCAGCCGATTCATTCACGTCGGTCTGCTCGCCCCAGGTTTGCGGCGAAGCAGGCGGCAGATCGCAGTACCAGTCGTAAAAGCTGAGACATACACCGCCAAGAAGCTGAAGAAAGCGGGCTCCGGAAGCGTAGCTAACCATCGACATGGCGGGAATTGGTGTGAAGCCGATAACCCTGTCAGGCCCGTACTTCTTGACCGTGTAGAGGGTCGAAGCGGCTATAATCTCAACAACCTCGTCCCAGTCAGCTCTCCTGAATCCGCCCATTCCCCTCTTCCTGACGTACTTATTTCTCAGCTCTGGGTTCTCAACTATGCTCCTCCACGCCTCTACGGGATCGCCGTACTTCGCCCTCGCCTCTCTCCAGAGGTCGAGCAGAACACCTCTAACGTAAGGGTATTTCGGCCGGAGAGGGCTGTAGAGATACCATGACGCGCTTATGCCCCTCTGACACCCCCTCGGCTCGTAATTAGGTATGTTAGAATTGAAGCTCGGGTAATCGGTGGCCTGAAGCTCCCAGGTCACAATTCCATCCTTAACGTAGATCCACCAGCTGCAGCTCCCGGTGCAGTTCGCTCCGTGGGTGCTCCTGACCACCTTGTCGTACTGCCACCTGTTCCGGTAGAATTCCTCCCAGCTCCTCAATTCTGGAGCATACACGTCCTTTATACGCTCGGCCATTTACTTCACCCTCCCGTAATAAACAGCAGCAAACACAACTGCAAGCAGGAATATGGCGACTCCGGACATCGGATAGATTGCCGCTCCCCTTTCTCCGGCGCCAGCAGCCTCCTTGAAGAACGCCGTCAGTGCTGCGACTTCTTCGTCGGTGAGGCCCTTTCCTGCGTAAATGTCCTTCATTACGGGGAACTGGAGGCTCTTAAGTGCCCCATAAACGCCTCCCTCTCCAAGCCTCGCATACAAATCGCTGAGGTCTTTTGCCATGCTTCCGCCACTTATTCCGGCGCTGCTGACGGAATGGCAGGCAACGCAGGGTGGGCCGCCATTGGAAAACCGCTCCTCTCCAACAAAAAGGGCTCTCCCAAGCTCGGGGTCACCTAACTGAACGCCCGGCTCCGGAGTTTCTTCCTTTTGAGTTTCTTCAGGCGTTCCCTGTGGCTTTGAAGGCTCAGAAGGAGCAGAGAACTGCTTAAGGTATTCGATGATTTTGAGAGCCTCCTCCTCCGTCACACCAAGATTTGGCATCTGGAAGCCGTACGTAGCTATTAGCTCCTTCTGTATCGGGTCGTTTTCAGCCGCAAGCTTATCCGGCTCCACTATAACCCTCACAAGCCACTCCGTATCACGCCTCTCCGTCACGCCAAGGAGGTCAGGTCCGGCAAGGTCTCCTCCTCCAATGGTGTGACAGCCGGCACACTTTGTGGAGTACAGCTCCTCCCCCGTTTGAGCATATACGATATTTAACGTAAATATTAGCGACATCAGGATTGCCACGAGCCCTCCTTTATTCACCACACGCGTCATCATTCATCCCTCCCATATATTCCAAATCGGACTCTCGGCTTACCAGAAAAGCTTCTGGATCCCTTTACAGGCCTAATTCCCGGAATTCTTCCCTGGACTCGTATGGAGTTTATCCCTGTATGCCATTATCAACAGTGACTGTCGGATCTATATAAAATTTTTCCCGGAGAATTTCGTAAATTGGTGCCTCTAACATGTGCTACCAGAGTGGCTGCACCGCAGGAGAGACCGATGGAGACTGTAAAGGCAAAAGATGTGACGTATCCTAAAAATATGTCCTGAAGGAAACCTTTAACCAGCTCTACAGGCGGCACATAATCCATTCACTACTCCCTGATGTAAACCCTGAGCTCTGTCAGGAGCCTGGTTAGAACGATGAGTGCCACCAAGGCTCCCGCCAGATCAGACATAACATGGGTAAACAGCAAGCCAAAGTTGGCGGATAATCCCGCAATTGCAATCAATGTGGACGTTACTATAATTCCCTTCAATACCTCAATCATGTCTAGAGGCTGCATCATGTGTCTTTTCATCAGTTTTCTGTACCTAACCAGAAGCAGAGATGAGATAAACATCAGCAAGGAGATTATGAGGATGAGAAGTGCTAAATACGTCATAATATGGTCTGCGTCCACCAGACCTTCCAAATGGTACATCAACAACCAGTAAACCGAGATATATGTTAGAATATTGAGAAAGCTTCTGTTTGGAACCACAAAGAAGCCTGCTTTACTATTGACGCCGTAAAGCACAACAATTACTACGGGAATGGTAATCACAATCACTCCCTTCATGAGCAGTTTCATTAGAGGGAGGTTTTTCAAGAGAAAACCGATGGAGACTGTGAAGTATACCATTCCCAGAAGGATGAGGAGTGCAAGTATTCCGAGAGTTACCATCTCCCAGTAGCTGTTTAAAATGGTTATCTTCTCCTCGTCATATGAGTACAGCGCCATGAGTGTATAGACTGACACTGCGAGAAGCAGTAGAGGTGCAGTTATGAAATCCATGAATCCCACCTTTTTTCGTAGCTCATCGTATTAATATCGAAATGATATCCTGGAAATTTTCTTTTTTCAGATGAATAACAGTATAATCTATCTCTTTGATTAAATTCAGCCAGTATGGTGAGTCTAATCAACTCTGTATCCATCCAGTAAGTGTTAGATTATAAATAGTTAATAAATTTTTCCACTATTTACGTTTACGAACATATATTCACTGAATCTCGGGATGCATCACATGCACCTTGTTTTTTCTGAAACCTATTTTCACCTCATCTCTTGTCTCCAGTTTCAGCCTGTGATATGCATGGTCAGGAATCAGAGCAGTCACGTATTCAGAAGTGAGCTTCACAACTATCTCATGCATGCCCCCTGTGTTGACCCGCCCTATTATCCTGCCTGAATAGACATTGCCCTGAAGCGCATCCCCAAGAGGCTTTCCGTCTCTTATCACCATGACGTACTCGGGCCTGATGCAGAATTCAACTTCCTCTCCAGGCCTGAAACCAGTGTCGGGTGCGTAAACAGTGCCTTCACTCCACCCGATCTCAATCCACCTGCCTGAGCTGGATTTCACAGTTCCTCTGAAAACGTTTTCAGCACCCATGAACTCGGCAACAAGCCGGTTTGCAGGCTTTTCGTAAACTTCTTGAGAGCTGCCAGTCTGGAGAATCCTTCCATTAACCATCACGGCTATTCTGTCAGCTATTAACAGCGCCTCCCTCCTGCTGTGGGTCACGTATATCACCGGTATTTCGAACTCCCTCAGAATTGCCCCCATTTCCACGATGAGGCGCTTTCTCATGAACTCGTCGACGCTGCTCATGGGCTCGTCCAATAGCAGAATCCCCGGTTTATTAATGAGGGCTCTGGCAAGAGCGACTCTCTGCTTCTCACCACCGCTGAGCTGCTCCACCGGCTTCTCCAGTAGGTGCTTTATCCCAAGCATCTCCGCGACTTCATCAACCCTGCTATTCCCACCGTAAGTCAGGTTTTTCCTGACCGTCATGTGGGGGAAAAGGGCGAAGTCCTGGAAGACGTAACCCACCCTCCTCTTCTCCGGCGGGAGGTGAGAGATGTCTTCACCGTTAAGAACTACTCTGCCCTCATCCTGCCTCATGAGGCCAGAGACTATGTTCAGCAGCGTCGTCTTTCCGCTTCCACTCGGGCCGAGTAAGGCGGTAACCCCCTCAAACCTGGCGGTCACTTCAAGCCTGAAGCTTCCAAGCCTTTTAACCACGTTTTCCAGCTCCAGCAACTCCATCACCCACGAGCCTGATGGCTGCAACGAAGAGGAGGCTCAGCAACCAGAGCATGAGGGCTACCGGTGCAGCCTTCTCAATCCCCCCACCCAGGTATGCGGTGTAGAGGTACACTGGCAGCGTTTTGGGAAAGTATGCAAGCATGAAGGTGGCACCGAACTCTCCAACGCTTCTGACGAAGGTCATCATGAGTCCGGCAACTATGCCTCGCTTTGCCAGAGGCAGGGAAATTCTGACGAAGGTCTCAAAACTGCTCTTCCCCATGAGCCTGCTGGCGAACTCAAGCTTGGTATCCACCTCTTCGAATGCCGCCTTGGCTGAAATTATCGTGAAAGGGGAAGCAACTGCAAGCTGGGCAAGCACTATGGCAACGAAGGAGCGGGTGAGGGGGACGCCCATCGTATCAGCGTAGCTGCCGATAAAGCTGGCCGGGGAGAAGATAGAAAGCAGGAGAAGCCCCGTCACGAGTGGGGGGAGAACTATCGGCGATATTATGATGGCTTCAAACAACCCGTTCCACATGCTTTTGTTTCTGGCCAGAAAATACGCCAGAGGGATTCCGAGAATGGCGGAGATAGCAGTTGTCACGGCAGCGGAAGACAGGGAGACTGCAAAGGATTCTGCCAGCTCTCGATCATACATGGACGCAATCGTTTCAGGAGTTACGTTCAAAATAGCAGCGACAGCAGGAAGAAGGAAATATATCAGAAGAATAAGTGGCAGGTACCTGGCAAGCTTCGCAGAAATCATGAGTCTTCACTCCACCTCGCCATGGTGTTGAAACCGTACCCCTCCAGAATTCTCCGCCCATCCTCCAGCATAAAGCCGACAAACTCCATCCCACCTTTACCTGCCCACTTGGTTGCGGCGATGCCGTAAAGAATCGCCTTTCCCGTGTAAACTCTTTCTCCAGCCCTCACTTTCGCTTTCCGGTAGAAATCCTGGTAATCCGGGGAGCTCAGGTCTATCTGCTCGGGCAGCGACAGGAAGGGGAGTCCGTGGGCTGATGCCATGTTTTTGTAAAGGAAAGCCACATCAACTGTTCCAGCTCTCAGGTTGGCAAGTAAGTCGGTTTCGAGCCCAAAAACCAGCATTCTCTTCACGAGCTCGTCATAAAATCTGCGTCCGTAGTGAAGCTCGGCAAGCTTCAGCATGAGGAGAGTTCGATAGCCCAGAGGGTCAGAAGTGGGGTCGCTCATCCCCATTCTGTAATTTCCAGAAAGCAGCACGTCGATCCAGTCTTCCCGGCTGATGTCAACGCCTCTGTGGGCAATAACAATGCTGTTTGATGCGAAGATTGCGTAATTATTTATTACATCGCCCTTCAGCTCGTCTAGCAGTGAAGCGTCGGCTGATATCACTACATCGGGCTTTCTGTAACCATCCTTCACCAGGTTGATGATTGTAACCGAGCCCTTCGCTTCGGCATAAACTTCAACACCTGTTTTTCTCTCAAAAGCGGGAACGATTCCTTCGTCCATCTCCTTCTGCAGGCTGGCAGCATACATCACCTCGATACCCTTCTTACCGGAACACCCCATGAATGCGAACAGGGGCGTTAAAGCTGCAAATTTGACGAAGTCCCTGCGTGAGAGCATCGAAACCTTTAAATTTTTTACCTTAATTTAAGCCTTTTGTTGAATGAATGTGTTTAACAGCATGTCAAACGGCACCTTCCTGACGGAGAGACAGCTCGAAGTGTACATCAGGAGGAGAAGAGGAGAGAGCCTGGCCGAGATAGCGAAGGAGCTTGGAACCACGAGAAGCAATGTATGCGCCTTGGAAAAGGCTGCTAAGAGGAACATCGAGAGGGCGTACAACACAATAAAGCTTGTGGAAAGCCTGCTGTACAAATCGGTGGTTACTGTGCCTCCCGGAACAGATCTCTACGACATTCCGGGCATAATCTACAGAAAAGCTGACGAGCTGGGAATAAAAATCCAGATGAGCGGGCCCATGCTGTTAAAGTACATTGTTGAGCACTGCGGCGATAAGCTCAGGAACAGGCAGGTTTTGAGGGAGATAGTAATAGGAATAGACGATAATGGGAGCGTAGCGATTCTCTGAGCTTGAAGTTCAGCGGATGAAAAATTTTTAATGATAATTCAATCAGAATGGGTCTATGTCTTCGGGAAGAAAATTCGTGACGAGGTCAACACTTGCACTTCTGGCCCTTGTCCTGTTTGCTGTTGCTCTGGCCGGGTGCGGGAAGAAAGGGGCAGAGGAGGCTAAACCAACACCTGCTGAATCCCCGGCACAAGCTTCTACGCCAGCGGAAACTGCACAGGCCATGACTGGTGAGGTCCACGGCAAAGGAACGTGCGACATGTGCCACGATGCGCCTACGCTTGAGAAAATGCGCTCAGGAGACCACAAGCTGGCGTTCGAGAGAGATGCCGGGCTGCACAAAAACCTCTGCAGGAAGTGTCACGAAGTCAGCAGCTTTTGCGGGAGCTGTCATCCCGTTCCAGAGGTCGTGAAGGGCTAGGACGTCTCGATAAAAAAGAAAAAATTTTCAGGCTTAATTCCGTTTCAGCGGTTTCAGTAGGGCACGAAGGTCAGGCCAAGGGCGTAGAATATCGCCGCAAGAAGCATCAGGGTTATGCAGT
>CAZHKD010000003.1:0-53317 GCA_964533255.1 uncultured archaeon
TAAAAGCTGCCCTGAGATTCGTCGGTATAGAGCCACCGAAATGGCATGATGTGGGTATAATACTCATCGAAAACAAGGAAAGATTTCCTGAGTGGTTCCAGAAAGAGATTGAGGAGATGGCATCAGTATCCAGGTGGCTTAGAAGAGAAAGGGAGCCAAGCATGTACGGGGATGAGGAGATGGGGTTGCCCCCTCAGAGGCTCTACACCAGAAATTATGCAGAAAAAGCCTACGTTGAGTCAAGCAAAGTTGTGGATTCAGTCTCTAAGTTGATTTCTGGTGAGTTGGCCTCGGGAGGATAGTCACAGGCTTTCAGAGGTTACATTAGAATTTGAAACCTTCTGAAATTGTTTGAAGCTGGGTAATGTATTTTTCTCAAATTGCAAATTACATTTTTGACGGAAATCTTATGTAGGTCACTCAATTAACAATTATTATGCCAACTACAATTACACTCAGGGAAGAAACTAAGGAGTTGCTCAGAATGCTAAAGGGCAGTAAGGATTGGGACAGCTTTCTCAGGGAACTTGCAGAGAACTATCTGGAAATGAAAAGGGAGGAAAACAGGAAAAAGCTGAGAGAGCTTCTTGTGCTGGATTTTGAAGATGTGAGGGTGAACGAATGGGCAAGGGAGTATTGATAGATACGGATGTCCTGATCGACTACATCAAAGGACTTTGTGAACTGCCAAAAACCCAACTGTACATTTCGGAGATAGTACTCTACGAGTTCATAAGGGGGACTAAAGACATAGCTGAAGCCAAGAAAACCATTGAAGAAAGTTTCGCCGTCCTTTTCCACGACAACAGGGTTATTGGTAAAGCTGCTTCAATCTGGGTTGAGCTGAGGAAAGATGGAAAGGTTTTAGACGACAGAGACATTTTAATCGCAGCAACTGCAATCGTAAATGATCTGGAGCTTCTGTCCAGGAACGTGGGGCATTATAGAGGACTTGTGAGGTTTGGCCTGAAATTGTTTGGTGGTCATGAGAATTCATTTTCGGAACGTTAGCCACCCCCCTGCTCGGCATTACATGGCAGGTCAGGACATCTTCCAGATTAAAAAACACAGAAGTGCGCGGGCCGGGATTTGAACCCGGGCTAACGGCTCGGAAAGCCGTTGTCCTGCCACTAGACTACCCGCGCCCAAAGACTGGCTGGAAAAAATGCTTAAAAACGTTTCGGTAAAATAGATTCCCTTTCCCGGAAGTTTTGATTCCTGCAATCTTCACCATGGAGCGTTTGTGAGCCAAATTAACACCACGGAAATGAGAAACTTCTTATTCCGCCTCTCTTCACATCCCTCTGGATGAAGGTTGGATGGGATGCGACCCACGGCGAGTTCCTGATCGATGACCACTATTACTTCTCCAGGCTCAAGAGCATTGCAGAGGCAGAAGGAATTCGAATCGAAGCAGTTGGAAGCTTCTCAAGGCTGGAAAAGTACGACATTATAGTCTTCAACTACCCTGAAATTCGGTTCAAGATCAGGGAGGCCAGCAGAATAAAGGGGTGGCTTCGAAAGGGGAAAACTGTGGTTTTTACCGCATATTACAACAATCTGGACAACGTGACGTCCATCATAAACAGCGTGCTGAAGCGGCTGGATTCAGAGCTCAGAATAAACAGCGACGTCATAGTGGATGAGAAATTCAACAGAAATGACCCCATGTATCCTCTGGCCCTTTGGAAGGGTGAGAAAGTTCTGATGCCGTGCAGCTCAAGCGTATCCGGGGGTGATGCGGTGATCGTTGGCAATGATTCATCCAGAAGCACCAGGGGCTTTGATGCCGTTTTTGCATCCCGCGAGCACGTGAATGGCGGGGAAGTTGTGGCGATAGGCACGTGTGTCTTCTGGGACAACTACAGCATTGACGAGCTCAGCAACAGGGATCTGGCCCTGGCAATTCTTTCGGGCGGAGTGTAGCAGATCAGAACATCCTTATGATGTCAGAAGTCCTTACCTCCTCTTTCCTCAGCTCCTCCAGAATGCCCATCATCCTTTTTGTCTGCTCCTCCACGACCTTCAGCACCTTTTCGCTGCCAACCTCATCTTTCATCTCGAGATATCCAAGGATAACTGAAATGGGGTTTCTGAGCCTGTCCGAAAGGTACTCAAAGTGGCCGAGGTTGGATTTTAGTTGCCGTATTGCCTCAACTCTATGTGCCTCAACTTCTTTGGAGTAGATTGCGTAGCTCAGGTCTTCACCAAGCGAGGAAAAGATCTCGATCTCGTCGTCAGAAAGGGCCTTAAGGGTTGAGACGACAAGGACCCCGTATATTTTTTCTTTGAAAGTGAGGGGTATGGCAAAGTCGTATTTGTGCTTGAATTTTTTCATCACCGGACAGGTCATGCATCTGGGGGTGATGCATCTGATGTATATCGGTTTTCTGGATTTAACTGCCTCCTCCAAAGCAATGCATCCATCGCCAGGTTTAAAAGTCAGCAATTCAGGAGGAATTTTTTGATTAGACACTCCCACAAAATTTTTCCCGTGCAGGAATGTGGCCCAGACCACTGTGTAGTCCTTTATCTCTCCAAGATAGGTGCACGCGTCTTCAATAATTTTTTCCGGGTCCTTTTCCCTGACAATTGCCTTGTTGATTTTTGTTATTGCCTCAAGAACTGTGTTCTTCTTCTTCAGCTCCTCCTTTACCTTAAGCTTGGCTGTAATATCTCTCATGTGGATTATTGCTCCTGAAACCCTGTCCCTGACTGTCACAGGAAACGAAATGGCCTCATAGGTCTTTCCAGAAATCGTGTACAGCTTGCTTTCACTTGTCCTTTTTCTCAGACTGCTCTCGACCATGCACTTCGAACAGCCGGCCCTCAAAACTTCGCTGCACCTTCTCGCCACACAATTCCCGAAAAGGCTGATGGCGGCGTCGTTCTGCATCAGAATGGTTTTATCCACGTCAACGTAGAAAATCGGGTCTGAAATGCTGTTAAACAGGCTTCTGAGCAACGATTCGGATCTGGTCAGCTCCTCGTGAGCCTGTTTGATTTCGGTCACGTCCACGATTGTGCATACCTTCTCGTTTAGGCTGAGGGGGGTGAACTTTACAATGGCCCACCCCTCTTTCCCCTTACCCCTGAATCGAACCTCGGTCTCACCCTCAAAGGACCCTCTTCCGAAAATACGGCTGGCTATGCGGTCAAATCTTTTTCCAACAAGGTCTGTGACAGAATAGCCAGTTATTGCCTCCACAGCCGGATTTCCGTATACTATCCTCCCGTCTCTGATCAGCAAAATTCCGGCAGGAGAGCTGTCCAGGAGCGTGCGGTATCTCTCCCCCAGCTCCTCTACCTTCTGCTGGTACTCGATCAGGGAGGTGATGTCCCGTATAAACCCGACTATCAGGTTCTCCTCAAGGAGCGTTGCGGACTCAAGGCAGTAAACAGGCTCACCGCTCCTCTTTTTGTAAACGATCTCGAAGTTTCTTACAAATCCATTCTTTGACAGCTCCTCCAAAAACCTCCTCCGATCATCGGGATTAAAATAGAGGTCTTGAGCGTCGAGATGCCTGAGTTCGTCGACTCTGTAGTTTAAAATGGCCTCAACGTTTGGTGTCACATCTACAACCTCTCCGTCCAGGGTTGCGACGTATATCAGATCCGGAGATGAGCGGAAAATTGCGTGGTACAGCTCTCTCCTTTTTTTATATTCCTCCTTGAGACGTGAAAGCTCGGTTATGTCTTCCACGAGCACTACTGTGTGCTCTCCACTTTTCCAGAATTTTACGTCAATAACTCTTTCATCAGCCCTGATCTGCCCAGGGGAAATTCCGAGTTCTGAGAGGTTTTTGCCCTTTACCCTCCCAAAAATCTCCTCAGCCCGTCTGTTCATCTCAACAACAACGTCATTTTTTGCGATGAGCAGGGCATCGTCAAGAACATCGATGGCGGATTTCAGAAGGTTCACGGTCTCATCGGACCTCTTCTTTTCTTCTGCCAGTTCGGTAATGTCTGCAAGGGAAATTCTGACGTTTCTGACGCCTTCAATCAGTATGAGGTAGCATCTGCTGTCCTTCCAGGATGTGAAGTATCTGGGTGGAGCTGAGGTGCTCAGCCTAAGCTTCAAGGCTCTTATGAGCTTTTCTCTCCCATCAAATCCTTTGAAAATGTCTTCTATATCTTTTGGTTCTCCAATAATTCTGCTGGCGGCCTCATTGAGCCTGATGGAGTCACCCACTTCTATAACGGCAAGACCTCTCATGAGACCACCGCTTTTTTAAGCCGGATAATGAACTTCGTCCCTTCAGGCTCGTTACTCTCAATGAAAACCCTGCCATCAAACATTTCCACCGTCTTTTTCACGATGAACAGCCCCATTCCGCTTCCCGCAGTGCTTCCGAAGGAGAAACCCTCTTCAAACACCCTCTCCCTTATGCTTTTGGGAATTCCGACCCCGTTGTCCGTTATTATCAGATCCACGTGGCTGCCCAGATCTTCGCTTCGAACCTCTATCTTTATCCCCGACTTGCCACCGTGCCTGATGGAGTTCTGGAAGACGTTCCAGATGGCAGACTTAAGGAGGTGGTTGCCAACAACAAGCACGTCTTTAACCCTGATGGATATCTTCGCCTCCCCTGCGAAGTCCTGAGCCACGTCCTCCACAAGCTCCCTGAGATTGACCTGGCTGTTCTCACCACCCACGAGGGATTCAGCGTTCTTGAAGTTCTGTAAAGACTTCTCAATATACCTCAGCTTCTCCTCTATTTTATCCAGCAAGAACTCGTCCTTGTTCTCCCTGTAGAATTCGAGGTAGCCCAGAATCACTGTCAGGCTGTTCAGAATGTCGTGACGTAGCGATGAATTCAGGATTTTCAGAAACGTCACCATGGTCTCAAGCTTTCCGTTCAGGTCTCTCAGTTCTCTGTAAAGTTTGGTGAAGGAGTAGAGGAGTATGAATCCACTTGTGAGCATTATGACCTCTGAAACCACCACGCCTTTTTCCAGTATGAAAAAGTCTTCTGAAAGCACGTGAACGAATATTCCCAGAGCCAGCAGACCAAAACCGAATGTTATGAGCATTCTGCCGTATCTCTTTGATATTACGTATACGGACAGGGTGAATGAGAGCAGAGCAATTTCAGTTAGAATCCTGCCTATGGGGGGTATGACTTCTCGTGGGTCAGAGATGCTCCGGATAGCCAGAAATACCAGAACGAATGACAAAATGAGAAAAGCGTCTGCGAGCCTCTTTATGTCTGACTTACTTGTTAACATATTTCTTTAGCGTTTCAATCAGTTTCTTTTTGGTGAACGGCTTCTCTATCACATCTCTCGCCCCGGCCTTAAGTATCTCCCGCCCTTTGTGAGACGCAAAGGCTGTGACCCCTATCACAACGGTTCCGCTATCCATTTTTAAAAGCTCCTGGGTCGCTGTTATGCCGTCCATCTCGGGCATCATTATGTCCATCAAAACGATATCGGGCCTGACGTTTTTGAAGACTTCAATAGCTTCCTTCCCGTTCTCCGCCTCGAAAACCTCGTGGTCTTTCAGCATCAACTTTAGCAAATCTCTCATGGCGTAATCGTCGTCAACCACCAGTATTTTCATTTTCTCACCTGATAATCATCATAAATATCATGTACTTAAGATTTTCGCAACGAGAATTAGATATGAGAGCCGTCAGCTCATATGATTATATTTTGTCTGTAGCTGCACTTCGGGCAGCGAACTCCATCGAGGTTGATTTTCGTGACGTAAAACCCATCTCTCTTTATCAGCAGCTCTCCGCATCTCGGGCAGTAGGTGCTTTCATAGCGATGACCCCACACGTTTCCAATGTAAACGTACTCCAGGCCTTCTTCTCTGGCAACGGAGTGGGCTTTTTCAAGGGTTCCGATGGGTGTGGGGCTTTTGTCCAGCATCTGGTAGTCCGGGTGGAATCTGGAGAAGTGGACAGGTATTCTGCTGTCCAGCTCCGCCACCCACCTGGAAAAGGCTTTGAGCTGCTTCTCATCGTCGTTCTCTCCGGGGATTATGAGGTACGTGAGCTCAAGAAAGACCCCTGCTCTGTGCAGGTGTTCCACGCACTCCAGAACTCTGTCAAGCCTCGCTTTGCAGATTCTCCTGTAGAACTCCTCAGAGAACGCCTTGACGTCAACGTTGGCCGCATCGAGAACGCCAGTGAGCTGATCTACGGCTTCTTGACTGAGGTATCCGTTGGTGACGTAAACGAAATAGTATCCCGACTCTTTTACGAGCCTCCCTGCATCAACGCTGAACTCGTGCCATATGCTCGGCTCGTTGTATGTGAATGCGACGCCATCAGCTCCCCTCTCTCTGCACATCCTCACGACGTCCTCTGCCCCAATCTCTTTGATGTACGGGAATTTCAGGTCGGCAAAGCTGATCTCGTAGTTCTGGCAGTGAGCACATCTGAAATTGCAGCTTATCCCGCCGAAAGAAAGAACCTTTGAACCGGGTCTGAAGTTGTGCAGGGGCTTCTTCTCTATTGGGTCGAGGGCTATTGATGATGCAAGGCCGTAGTTGTAAACTAAAAGCCTCCCACCCTCGTTCCTCCTGACTCTGCATATCCCCCAGGTGCCATCCTTAAGCGTGCAGTAGTGCATGCAGGTTTTGCACTTGACGGAGCCATCCAGCTTCTCGTAAAGGTAGGATTCGACGTATTCAGGGCGTCCGGAATCTTTAGCCACCATCCCAGAACCCCCTGAGTTCGGCAGCGAAGGCTTCCGGGAGGGTGTAGACTACGCTCTCATCGTGTATCACCTTCATGAAGAAGGTGTCGTTCCAGTAGAATCTGGACATGGGGGTTCTGGCGACCAGATGGATGTGGGTTCTGAAGTGCTCTCCTCTTCCATCCGCAAAGAAGATGGACGCGTTGTAGGCGTTCATGCCCCTGGACTTCAGAAAGCTCATGTACCTGAGGATCCCCGTGCCCAATCCCTCAAGGCTCTTTTCGCTCATCTCGGCAAGCGTCCTTTCGCTGCAAACGCCAATCAGGTGGTAGAATCCCTTTGGCGCGAAGGCTGCAATCCAGTCAATGCCATCGGTTTCGCCGACGTATCTTTCTCCTTCCTTCTCTGCCTCAACAAGCCACGTCCAGTAGTCAATGCCGTTCTCTTCATAGAATTCTCTCGCCCCCTCATCCAGCCTCAAAAAGTAGTTTGTGGGGGTTTGAGATGCTATGTACTGCATGTGCGGGTGCCTGACGCTTCCGCCCGCGGATCTCAGGTAGTTTATGCCGGCAGAGTGGTAGTAGTTGTTGCTAGTGGCGCCGTCAATCAGGCTCATGGCCTCCTTTACCAGCATCAGCGCATCTCTGAAATGTGAAGGCCTGAAGTCCTCGATAGCCGGGGAGTGGCTCTTTGTAAGCCTTACCACGAAGGAGTATCTGGAGTATGGGGTGATGTTGGAGAAAATCGCTGCCTCACCTCTCCATGCAATTCCATTCCTGAGAACAGGACTCCTGGCGGCGACCTTCTCAATAACACCATCGCAGAACGGGCAGAAAGGGTCTTCGATCTCCTCAGGCTCGGCGAAGGGCGGGGTCTTCTGCACTATTCTTGAGGTCTGGAGCGTTAGCGGATCGTAGCGTATTTCCACCCTTGCTCTCTCCATCCTACCATCCGGGTAAAGTATTGTGGATTCCTCAACTTCCCTCCTGAAATTTCCTCTGAACATCATTAATAGTTTGAGTCAGGCTGGATATAAGGTTTGGTGTGGGTAAGCATGGGTGGGGGCCGTCAAGAGATGACCAAAGGACGGCTTTCGCACTCCAGATTATGCAAAGTTTTTTAGCTTAGGCGTTAATGCTGTCTCAATGCCAGCCACACCAAAAATCCTCATCACCAACGATGATGGGCTGTACTCCTCTGGCCTTAAAGCCAGCTATGAGGCTCTCAGAGAGTTTGGAGAGGTGTTCGTAGTTGCTCCTGCTGTCCAGAAAAGCGGTGTTGGGAGGAGCATATCCATCATGGAGCCAATCAGGGTGAGTGAGGTCAATGTTAACGGCATGAAGGTGTATGCGGTTGACGGCACTCCGACAGACTCCGTCATAATCGGAATTCACGAGATCGTTGGGGAGATGCCCGATCTTGTTGTTTCGGGCATAAATCTCGGTGAAAACCTGTCCTCAGAAGCGGTCACAACCAGCGGAACCGTTGGAGCTGCTCTAGAAGCTGCCACCCAGGGCAGTCCAGCAGTTGCCATAAGCCTTGAAATGCATGACAGCCACAAGTTCGAGCCGTTCTTCCAGCCCTTCAACTTTGAAGCTGCGAAAGAGGTTCTGAAAATGCTTGCATCTCGCATACTGAAGGACGGGATGCCTGAAGGAGTCGACGTGCTTAATGTTAATGTCCCGGCAAAATGGAATGGTGTTATCGAGTTCACCCGCCTCACAAGGCGTCTCTATTCGACACGGATCGACATGAGATTTGATCCGAGAGGCCGGAAATACTACTGGATTGATGGGCTGGAGGTGGAAGATGCTGAGGAAGGAACTGATCTGCACGCTCTGCGGAGAGGTAGAGTGTCCATAACCCCCCTCACCCTGGACTGCACCGCAAGGGTGGACTTCTCAGCTCTGAGGAGGTGGTTTGGTGAATCAAATGAGTCAGGTAGAGAAGATTAACGCTGCAAAAGAAGCTGTGAAGCTCGTAAAAGACGGAATGGCCATCGGGCTGGGCAGCGGCTCAACCGTTGAGCTTTTTGTGAAGGAGCTGGCGAAAAGGGTGGCTGAAGAAGGGATTGAGCTGCATGTCATCCCGAGCTCCTACCAGAGCCACATTCTTGCCGTTCAGAATGGTCTGAATGTTACGGACCTCTTTCAGGTTGATGAGCCAGATATATGCATTGATGGTGCGGATCAGGTTGATGGAGATTTTAACCTGATAAAGGGCGGTGGTGCGGCTCTGACGAGAGAGAAGATTGTTGCGTATGCCAGCAGGGAGTTTTATGTGATAGTTGACTCAACCAAGGTAGTCGAAAGACTCTCCATGCCCGTCCCGGTTGAAATTCTGCCCTTCGCCTTCGGATATGTGAGGAAGAGGATTGCGGAGCTTGGTGGCAGGTGCACGCTTAGAGAGGGCACCGGGAAGTTGATGCCGGTGATCTCTGACAACGGGAACTTCATTGCAGACTGCAGCTTTGACAGCATCGATGCCGAACTTGCCCGGAAACTGAACGGCATTCCCGGCCTAATCGAGCACGGGATTTTCCTCTCAGAGATGGTGGATGCAGTTATTGTTGGGCATGGCGAGGGGGCGAGCGTGCTCAGGAAGTAAATGTACATGCAGTGGTTTAATGGTCGGTTACTTGTAATCAAACCTCAGCAGAGCCGCTATTCCGCCCAGAGCCATCAGCCTCTTCCCGGGCTCGAACTCTGTACTCATGATGACAACTTTCCCGCCGGCCCTTTCGACCTCTCTCATGAGGGAGTCTACGTCCCACTTCTCCCTTTCCTCCCTCAGAAACTCGTCGGCAACGAGCAGGGTTTCCACAGCCGAATAGCTAACGGCTTCCCTGACCTCTTCGAGCCCGTACGCCACACCGCTTCCCTTTGCAATCCTTTCCAGCAGTGCATCCAGATACTTGGCTTCTTCAGCGATCCTCAGCTCGCCAGCAATCCTGTCAAGTACGCCCCTTTTGAGCACCTCGATGAACCCTCTGGTTCCTATGCTTGAGGTATCGACCACTATCGCCTTCCCAGCCATCTCCGGATTCTTTTCCTTCAAAAACCTCATGAAGTCCTCCTTTGCAAATCCCGGGCCGGCAACAACGAGGTATCTGAAAGCCATCCTTCCAATGGCTGATGCAACATCTCCAAAAAACTCCCGCCTGTAGCCGCCCCTATCCTTGCCGTAGCTCTGTCTGATAACCTCAACCTCCTCCACACCCCACTGCCTGACGACGCCGATGCTGGCCTCCCCCTCTTCGATGGTCACTATGGCAATCTCTGGCCTTCTGGCAGCCTCCTCTGCCTCCCTTATGCGGCGAAGCTGCTCCTCCTTCCACTCCTTTATTATGCTCAGCTCCTTTCCCACTGTGATGTTTATGGTGTGGTAGCCTGAATCCTCAATCCCGGCCACGATAACTCCTGTAATTCGAAGCCTGTTGGCAAAGCGGTGGAACTCGACCTTCTCCACTTTTACCCCCAGCCTCACAGTCACCTTCTCCTTGTCGCTCCTCAGCTTGTCGCTGCTCTCGCTTATTCTTTTTGTGAGGGCAAAAATGATGTCGCCCGGCTCGATTATATACTTCAGATGCCAGAGATCCTCCAGGTTTTCTGGCACGAGTTTTATCTCGCCTTCACAGCCCTTAAGCCTCTCTTCCAGCACCCTCATTCCTTCTCCTCCCTTTACTCTTATCTCCCTTACCCACCTTCTCCGCCTTTTTGCATCTTCTGTAGTAGCTTATGGGATGGTTGATCCCCCTGCAGCTCTCGTTTCTATAGCAGTTGTGGTAGCTCTGCATGGTGTCGCATGCTGGAGCCACGTATTCTGTCCCCCTTGCCCCGGCGATGTGCTCCACCTGGTACCTGGTCTTCTCCACGTCGAAGTCGGGGGCTGAGCTGAAGAGTGATATCACATCGTCCACACTCAGCCCGATATTCAGGAGGAAGGATGTTATGGCAAATCTTGCTGAATGGGGAACATTCAGACCTGCCTGCAGATCGGACAGGATCTTCTTCATGCATGGGGGCAGACATTCAGCGTCGAATTCACCCAGTTCGATTTCTGAAAATCTTGCTTCACTAATGGGCACGAGCTCTGCCAGGTGCTGGACAACTTCAGCGGAACGAGCTATGGGTGCTGGCACCGCAATCCTCTCCGCAAGTCTGATCCTCAGAAACTCCTCAATAACCCTCAGAAAGTTCTCTCTGGTCAGCTCCACGTATCCTCTTTCGAGGCTCCTGTTCACGAGCTTCCACTCTCTGCTCCTTATCCTGCATGCTGCCCTGAGATAGTCGGACACGTGCAGCCTGACGTCCTCCCCAATTGTGGCTTTAACACCGAAGTCTGAGGCGAGAATCATGAGAGTGGCATCGCTCTCGTCCATCATCTCCCTGTACCTTCTGGCCTCTCTGACTGCGTATCTCCTCCTTGCCCTCTCGTCCATAAGCGAAACTAAAATTCGGGAGTAGATGTAGGCTGTAACGTTGAGCTTTGCCATGGTTTTAAGCCTGAAATAGAGCTCATCAGAAACGCTGTAATCGCACCTGAGGAAGCATTCACCGCACATATCGCACAGCGCGTAATCCCAGCTATAGCTCATGGCACCCTTTTCGCATGCCTCCCTGCACCCTCTTGTCTCGCACACCTCGCAGAAGAAGCTGAGCTCAAGTTGCTGAAAGGAATCAGGGAGCGCATCGTCTTTCAGGACGCTCTTCACGATTTCAAAGCCGAGCTGTCTTGCTTCCACATCAAAACTCTTCTGAGATGAGATAAAACTCTCTATACTTCCGTACTCCAGCTCAAAAAGACGTCCCGATACTTTAAGAAAAGGAAACCTGGCCAGATATGGAAGAATGGGTAGGAAGGGTTTCTGGGGTTTGGGATTCATTAAAACCTGTCTGGGTTTTTGAGTTTTTAGGCTTTAGGGCAGATCGGAATTACTCAGCTTCTATTCTGGGAGCCAGTATGTACTCCACTTTCGCCTTTCCGTCAGCAACATCGAAGACCAGCCTGACCGGGTAGTTGTTGCCCAAGTAGACCGTCAGGACGTCTCCTGTGCCGGCAACCTTCATGAACTCCTTCAGGTACTCAACGCTGAACATGCTTTTCGCTTCTGCTCTGTTGAACTCTATGAGCTCTGCGTCGCTCATGTGGAATGTTATGCGGTCAACATCTCCTTCAGCTTCGATGTAAAAGCCCGTTTCGTCGCTCCTGAATATCACGTGGTCGCTGATCTTGTCGGCAGCGGAAATGGCCTTCCTGAACTCACCAGCATCGAGGACAACCTTCGCTGGGAGCTCCAGATTCGGGATTTTCGGCTCCTTCCTGATTGCCGATGGGTCTATGAGCGCGACGGAGTACTCCACACTTCCGAACTTCACCTTCAGTGTCGTCTCATTTTCTAAGATCAGCTCAACCAGCTCGCCCTTCTTTATGGATTTTGAGATATCGTAAATTCTGTTGACATCAACACCCACAGTTTTCTCCTCATCTACCTTGTAAACCTCAAAGCTATCTCTCGGCACGTTCACTATTACCATGGCCACATTTGCCGGGTCAACGGCTCTGCTGTGGAGGGAGTCATCCTTGAAATGAAAGCGGGCTTCGCTGACGAGAGCTACCATGGCTTTCGTAACTGCTTTCAGGACATCCCCTTCAACTATTGCATCGATCATTGCCATCACCGTCGAAAACAGATAACTTAGGGAAATATTTATAGTTTTCTTTTAAAAGACCCTGAGACTCTCCAGCCTTTTTTCCCTGCGGCTCATTGCAGCAGAATTCAGCGCTGGCTCTGCCCACCACTGGTGAAACTGCCGACACACTGTGAGCAAAAAGAGGTAATTGCCGGATTCATATCCTTCGAAGTATTCGGTCTCGCTAAGGACTTCAGGAGGTGAAACCATGACTTTTACGCTGCTGGATAAGGCAAACTACATGATCTCCTCTATGGCAAGGCCTTCCATAGTGGGCTACAACTCAAGTCCCAGGCATTTGCCCCTGTCTACGCTGCGTCCCTGGATATTCAGGTACTGGGATGTCCCGCCAACTCCGGAGCGAGGAGGAGATTGAACTCATCGAGAGAATAGACCCGCACGGAATCAGGAAGACTGTCTGGAGTAAATTTCCCACAGTTCAGGATGGCAGGAGCAACTCAAAACTCACTTCTTTTTCCAGTAAGACGGGTAAACTCCTCTTTCCATCACCACACGCTCAATCTCGGCAACCACTCCGCTTCTGACCTTCAGCATGTCTTCAGCGTCCAGCGTGGCTTTTGCAATCCCAACGAGCTCCTGCTTCAGTGTAAACAGCGCCACGGTGCTGCCTCTCTTCACGCTTCTCTCAATGTAGGCAACACCTTTGGCTGTAAGACTTGCGCCGTGACATATGGCATCAACAGCCGTATCCTTTATCACGATTTTTGGTATGTCAGTTACTGCCACCTCCATTGGCTGAACAATCTGTCTGAGGTACCTCTCCTCTCCGTCCTCCTTCCAGAAAACGTAGGCATCGAGGAGATCCTGCAGAGTGTAGCACATGGACTCGTCAAAAATGCCCGTCCTGGTTCTCCGCAACTCTTGCATGTGCGCTCCTACTCCCAGAACCTCCCCCATGTCGGTGCAGAGCTTTCTGATGTAGGTTCCGGCTTCTGTCACGACTCTGAATAGCACATCTCTGCCGTCAACTTCAAGGATTTCAATCTCCTTTATCTCCCTCACCCTCAATCTTTTCTTGACTGCCGACTTGAGTGGTGGCCTTTGGTATATCTTCCCGGTGAAAAGATTTGCGACTTTTTCGATCTCCTCCTCGCCAACGTCTCCGTGGAGCCTCATAAGCGTGACGTACTCCTTATCCGAACCCTGAAGCAGCTTGACGAGCTTTGTGGCGTCCTCAATCATTACCGGCAGAACTCCAGTAACTCTGGGGTCAAGGGTCCCGGTGTGCCCGGTCTTTTCGACCTCGAGAATCTTCCTCACCCACACAACAACCTCGTGACTGCTTGGCCCCATGGGTTTGTCGATGCAGACGAAGCCCTTCCTGATGTACTCCTCCATTGGGCGGTTGAACGGATAGCAGCCGTGTTCTTCGTCAGTTCTGGCGTCCTCCTTAACAAAAAACCTTTCTTCGAATCCTTCCAGTTTTCTGAACTCGCTCCGGAGCCTTGATTCGGCAACAGGTTTTTCAAAGGCCATTTCAGTCCCTTACTCTTTTATTCCCTCAATGGCTTTTATAATTATCTCCACGATCTCGTCTGGAGTGAAATAGCCGGAGTTTATCACCAGATGGTAAATCGTCCAGTCGTCAATGTCAATGCCGTAGTACTTCTCGTACCTCCTCTTCTCCATCTTTTCTCTCTCTTTTGTCTCCTTTTTTGCCTCCTCTATGCTCTTTTTCTCCCTTCTCGCAATTCTCTCGACTCTGATGTCCTCGCTGGCAAAAAGCCACACCTTGAGGTCTGCGTTAATCATCCAGCCAGAGAGCCTCCCCTCCACCACCACGTTATCCCTCTTCTCGGCAAGCTCCTTCTGGTAGCGGTCTATCTCAAGGTCTATTTCGGGATTTGTGTCTGCGAGCCTGCTGAACTCTGCGAGGCTCATCTTATTCTCCTTCGCCATCCTTCTGAAAACCTCTCCAGCCGAAATCAGCTCAAAATTGAGCTTTTTAGCGAGGATCTTTGCAACCGTAGTCGTACCGCTCCCCGGTGGGCCCGAAATCGTGACTCTCATGGGTATCGCCCTATCCCCCTCAACATTCAGCCCATCTTGAGTGCCTTTCTGATAACCTGTCCCCAGGCAATTGAGCAGAGCAGGTACCAGAAAATCCACCAGGGCAGTATCAGGACAGGCTGGCCTATGTGTATGAGTCCCTGGAATGGGACAACGACCTCCGGATTCAGGCTGGTCTTGGTGTAGAGCCACATGAAGACGGGTATTGTTACAACGACTGTGTAGAACATTGGCGTGAACTGCATGCTCATCATTTCGCTCTGCATCTTCTGGATTTCAGGCTGCTCCTTTTCGAGCTGCTTCAGCTTGAACTTGTTGTCCTTCTTCATGGCGTCCATGTACTCCTTCTGGAACTCCATTACCTTCTTCTGAATTTCCTTCAGCCTTGCGTAGTCGATGGTGTACTTCTGGATCAGGGAGCTGTAAAGGCCGGTAAAGGCTGCCAGTATGAAAATTACAAGATGGATGGGCATGGCCTGATACAGAGGGTCCAGAATGGGAGAAGCAAGCAGAGCGAGCTGGTCCCTGAAATCCTTGCTTATCATGACTCCAAGTGTAAAGACTATCCCCAGGCTCATGAAAAATCGCTTGATGAATTCCTTGGGCATTACTCCTCACCCAGGAACCTTCTGAGCATTGGATGCATCTCGGTTATCTGCTCCTTCGCCAGGTCCTGATAGAGCCTGTAGGCGATGCTGACCGCCAGCAGCAATCCGGTTCCGCTCACGTTGCCTATGGTTCCCAGCATGTTGGCTATAAGCGTCAGTGCGCCTATTGCAGCACCGCCCAGCACCGACACCTTGGGTATGTACCTCTGCAGAACTCTTTCGAGGACCTGCGGGCTCTTTCTGAATCCCGGCACCTGCATCCCTGAGCGGGCTATCTGGTTGGCAACGGTCCTCGCATCCATTCCTGACGTCTGCACCCAGAATATGGAGAAGAGGACGCCTCCTACGATTAGTATGGTGGCGTCTGTCAGGAAATGCAGGATGATCATCCAGTCGGGCAGGTCGGCGTAAATAGGATTGGCCTTTACGAGGGACGGAATCCAGTCCATGGGGCTTCTGATGGGTGAGAGAAGGTACATCAGGCCACTGATAGGGCGGGACCCCTCATACTCGCCGAGAAACGTTATTCCGCGCTGGTACAGTATCATTCCCATTATCTGGATGTTTGCCTGCAGGGCTCTGACGAATATCATCGGCAGAACGCTTGCGTATATGAGCTTTATGGGAAATCTTCCCCTGGCGCCTCTGACGAGGGAGTGGGCAAGCGGTATCTCCACACGCGTCCCCTCTGCGTAAACGACAAGCAGAATTATGACGACTGTTGTTATCAAAGCCAGAACGCCTCCCTGTATCAGGAGGAATGCAAGGCCGTCTGCTGTGAGGAGCTGCTGCATGGGGTAGTTCTGGGCTATCCACACCCACCTGGGTATTATGCCTGGAGGCATTGTGGAATTTGGCGGCACAACCCAGTTGAACAGACCGATTATGATCGACTGAGAAATTCCGGCGAGGATGAATAAAGACACACCGCTGCCAATACCCCATTTCGAGACAACCTCGTCCATATAGACTATGAGAAGGCCACCTATGAAAAGCTGCAGGAATATGAGGAAGGAAATTGTTGAGAGTGAAACACCGAGCATCTGAGCAACTTCGGGGTTTGGAAGCAGGAAACCCCCGAGAACCTGAGGCAGAGCCTCAACAGCTATCATGACTATGACGAGGAATCTCTGGAAGTCCTGGTATGCAGCCCTGTCTTCGGGGTTTGTCAGGTCAAGCTTTATAATGCCGGCTCCAACAAGGAGCTGGAGAATAATTGAGGCGGTAACAATTGGGCCTATACCTAAGGCAATAATCGAACCTGTAGCTCCGGCAAAAAACGCTCTGTACTGCTGGAAAATGTCGATGGATTCTGGTGAAAGGCCAAAAACCGGAACGTTGGAGAGTACGAAGTAGAGGATTAGTATGCCAAGAGTCCAGGCGAATTTCTCCTTAAAAGGGACATGACCTGTCGGCCTCTCGACACTTGGTATTCTTTCAAAGTAGGGTTGCAGACTTCTCAGCATGCTCTCCATTTTTCTTCCTCCAGCATCCTCCAAAAATATTGGAGTTATTCAGATTCCGCAAATTCTGTGATCACGCTTCCTCCAGCTTCCTCAATCTTTGCAACTGCGTTGGGTGTTGCGTAGGGTACCTTTACCTGCAGAGCCTTGGATACCCTGCCAGAGCCCAGAAGCTTCTGGTAGCCGAGCTGGACAAGGTCTATGCTGTAAACTTCCCCCTCCTTGGATGCGATGCCCAGCTCCACCAGCTTATCCGCTATTGCGTCGAGGTCTCCAACATTCAGGTCTTTCCTTGAGAGGAAGTACCTGTATGTGTATTCATCAATCTTACCGCTCTCTCTGAGCTCCCTCAGTACGTCTTTCAGCTCCTTCTCAAGCAGGTATTCTGCCGTAAGGATTTTTGGCCTGGTAAAGCCGTGCTTTCCAAATTCATACTTCCCTTCCTTTGCCAGTTTGAGGAACCTGATGTACTTGTGCTTGTGAACTCCTGCGTTTCCTCTGCCGCCCCTGTGGCCAGCACCTCTCCTCTTCTTGTGACTTCCTCCGCCACAGGTTCTCGAGCCTCTAATCTTCTTAATCCTCTTTTTTGGCATTGATTTCACCCCGATCTTCCGTCTTACCTCATCTTGTAAAGCAATCTGTTGATATCTCTACCCTGATAGCCGAGCTCTCCTCCGGCTGCGTGGTGCCACTTGATGTTCTTCAGTCCACCTCTCGGGGGGTGCAGCCTGAAGACTGGCTTGAGGTCTGGCAGGTCTTTAAGACTCGCCTTGCCCTCAACTACTGCCTTTGCGAACTCCTCTATGCTCTCATATCCAGTCTTTTCCTTAACGTACTCATCGGTCAGAGGTTTGTTGCCTGTGAGTCTGCCCCTCAGCCTTAAGATTGTGGCTAGTGTCTCAGCATCAATCTCTCCGAAGGCCACATAGTCCTTCACTATGTTCAGCATACCCCTGTAGGATGGGGTATCGGGAACTATAACGCAGTGGTATCTCTTGTGAAGCCTGAGCATGGAGAGGGTGTCCTTAATTTTTCTGTTCACGTTCACCGTTCCCCTGAGCCTTACGACTGCGAACACCTGTACCATCTGCATTCACCTCTTAACGTACATCGTCTGCTTCAACGCATCGAACGTGGCTCTGGCGAAGTTGATGGTGGTTCGTGTGTTTCCTCTCGTGAAAGTCCAGACATCGCTGACTCCTGCCAGTTCCAGCACCTTCTTGGCAACGTCTCCCGCAACTAAACCAAGCCCCTTGGGACCGGGGATCAGCGTGACTCTGACGCTTCCAGCGCTGCCGGTCACCTTGACGGGCAGGGAATGGCTGCTGCCACAGCCGCACTCCCACGAGCCGCAACCCCTCTGAACCTTGAAGATGTTTATCTTGGCGTTGTTTATTGCCTTCTGAATTGCCGGGGCCACCTGCGAGGCTTTACCAACTCCTATGCCCACGTACCCATCCCTGTTGCCGACAACGGCTGTGACCCTGAACTTCGTTCTCCTTCCGCTGTCCGTCATCCTCTGCACCATGCTGATCTCAAGCACCTCATCCTGCAGGTTGGGAAGAAGCACATCGATCATCTCAGGTTCTTTGATAGGGAGGCCGCTGGCTATTGCCTCATCCATGGTCTTGATTTTTCCCTCTGCCACAAGCTTTCCAAGCCTTGTTCTTGGAACCCACTCCTCCAGCATTTCCTCACCCCAGTATCTTCTCCTTTATCTCATCAACGTGAGACGGGAGCTCAGAGGGCTTCAAACCCCTCTTTTCGTACTCTTTAAACATTTCAGGGTTCATTTCGTAGTAGCTGGCTATGTGCTCACCCCTTACGCGGTCATCACCCGGGAACACCTCGGGGCTGTGGGGGATGTCGAGACCGCCTTCCACCGCTCCTCTCAGCACTGCAAACACCCTTCCACCTCTCGTGGGAGAATGCAGACCTATGTCCAGCACCGCTCCCTCTATGCCCCTCTCAAGGGCCTTTTTCGCAATCAGGATTCCTGTCAGGTAGGCTGCGGGCGTGTTGTTCAGGTCACCCTTCCAGCCAAACTTTTCAAGCTCTTTTGAATCTGCTGAAACGAGTATCCTGTCTCCCTCCGGGCTGTACTGGGCAATCTGCGTGATCACCCTTGTGTTGGTTATCCTCACCACCAGCCTCGGCTTTCTTGAAAGCAGAAGCCTGAGCCTCTTTCTGTAATTGGTTTTACCTTCCCTTCTTCTTCTGAACGGAACTCTATATCTTGGACCTCTTGCCATCCACTATCACCCCATTATGCCCTGGCTCTCCAGGTAAGAGTTAAGGTGAGCAACACTCCTGAATTCTCCACCCTTTGCCTTTCTGTAGAGGACTCTGTAGGTTCTCCTGTCGATAACTCCGGAGTCTCTGAGGTATTTCAGCCTTCGCCTTATTGGCCTTATTCTCCTCATCCAGAGCTCTTTCTTCGACATCCTTGCACCCTTTCTGCCTTTCCTCCTTCCGTGTCCCCTCCTTCTGCCTTTCCTCCTCTGGGCCTTTCTCCTGTTTATTCTGGCCCTGCTGACGCCTTTCTCGGGCTTCCTCTTTATCAGACCCTGCTCTATCAGCTCTCTCACGTCCTCCTTTGTGACAGCCCCTGCTATATCGTCAAGGGCCGTCGGATCCATCCACACCCTGTTCTCACCACAATCCAGCAGAGCTGCTGCAATTTTGCGCTGAAATCTTAAATCCATGACAATCACCTTTGAATTGGATTGAGGACGAGCAATCCTTTCTCTCTTGCCTTCTCCTCAATTATCAGCCTCTTTTTAAGGCCGACTGTTGAGGCTATCCTGACGGCATGGATGGCTGCGTCCAGCCCTTCAAGCTGGGAAGGCGTTGAGACCAGCACTTCTCGGAATCCACTGGCGTGCAAACCCCTTACAGCTCTTGGACTGCCGTATCCGGCACAAACTACCTTCCTTCCACCGTATCTTTTTCTGAGTTTGCTGTCGAGACCTCTGGGCCTCCTCCAGCTTTTGTCCCTCAGTCTCAACTTCTTATGAGCTTCATATCTCCTGAACTCAGGCTTTCTGCTCTTGAGCCTCCTCCTGACCTTCAGGAGTCTGCGTGTATCCTGATCAAGCTGGGGTTTGACATTTGCCCTTGCTTCAACCTTTGCCTCCTCCATACTACCACCCTTTTTATGGTTTCTCCACAATGTAGATACCGTCCTGAAATACTCTGACATCCAGGTTCTTTATTCTGGTGAGCTGCTCCAGATTTGCTGCCGTCTGGCCACACTCTTCCTTGTCAATCCCTGTAACGATTATTTCATTACCCTGAACTTTAACCTCGGCTCTTCCAACTATTCTGGCCCTTCTCGGGTGTTTCTCTCCCAGGAAGTTCTCCACAACCACTTCTCTGCCCTCAACCCTGACCTTCATGGGGAAGTGGGAGTAGAGAATCTTAAGCCTGTATTCAAAGCCGTCCTTAACACCCTTCATCAGGTTGTTGATGTGGGAAGCAAATGTGCCCACCATTGCCCTGACCTTGACGTTCTTTTCTGTCGTGTAGACTCTGACCGCTCCATCAGCTATCTCGATGTTAACCCCTCTGAACTTCAGCTTTCTTGTGTTCTCACCTCTGGGGCCTTTCACGCTGATGGTGTATCCGCTAACTGTATCTCCCTCAATGTTTATTTCAACGCCCTCTGGAATCTCAACCAGCCTCTCTTCCATGTTATACACCTCAGTAGACATAAGCAAGCAAAACCCCGCCAAGACCCCTCTCCATGGCCTCTTTCTGGGACATCACACCTTCGACTGTGGAAACGACAAGTATTCCGAAATCTCTGGCCGGAAGGTAGCGCTTCTCGAAGCCCTCGTAATCTGTCTTTTTAACTGAGAAGCGTGGTCTGACAGCTCCACAGTCGTTTATTCTTCCTGCGAGCTCCACAACTATCTTGCCCCCTCTGTGGTCATTTATCACTTCGAAACTCTTTATGTAGCCGTATTCCTTCATGACTCTGAGTACAGCTCCTACAAGCTTTGAGGCTGGCCTGATTTCACAGACACTCTTGCCGCTGTATTCGGCATTCTTTATTACGGTCATGGCATTTGAGAGGGTATCGCTGAGACTCATTTCCATCACCTACCAGTATTTTTTAAAGCCGAGTTCGCCGGCAACTTCCCTGAAGCACTGCCTGCAGATGTAGAGGCCGTACTTCCTGATCAGCCCCTGCTTTCTGCCGCATCTCCAGCACTCGTTCGCCCCTCTTCCGAACTTCTTACTTCTTTCGGCCATAATCATTCAACCTCCACGCCCAGTGATTTCAAAAATTCTATCGTATCTTCTTTGGTGACGCGATGATTCTTACCAACCTTGCTCTTGCATCTCCTCCTTCTTGCCACTCTGTAACCTCTCCTCTTCAGCACCACGGAAATGTCCATTCCGAATATTCCCATGTCCGGGTCGTACTCAACGCCAGGCAGGTCGATGTGCTCGGAAATGCCGAATGAGAACTCACCATTTCCTATCTGCTTCCTCTTCAGCCTGTTCTCCTTGACAACCAGTGCCCTCTTCAGGAACTCAAGGGCCCTCTCTCCCCTGAGGGTGACCTTCGCTCCGATACCTTCACCCTTCCTTATTCCGAAGTTTCTAATAGTCTGGGTGGCGTAGGTGGTGGTGGGTGTCTGGCCGGTGAGCTCCTCGATGAGCTGAAGGGCCCTCTTCTGCCTCTCTCCACCCTCTCCAACTCCTATGTTCACAACCACCTTGTCGATGACAACCTCCCTCATGGGGTTGGCGGAGTTGGTGCCAGTACCGCTGCTCATACCATCACACTCCCAGATCAATCACGGGCCTCTCTTCACCCTTCTTCCCCACCACGAAGATGTGATCTATGATTGTCGTGAACTCTCCTGCTTCGGACTCAACCGTTACAAGGTTGGGGGCAGAACCTCTGACGATCTTGTATCTCTTTATCCTGCCGAGCTGTCCTGCATGTGTACCGCCAGTAATCATAACAAGGGCACCTTCTTCAAAGGGAAGGTGATCCACGATCTCCTTCTCGGGAACCTTCAGCAGAATGCTGTCTTTGGTCTTGTAATCGTTAGTTGCCAAGATGTTGGTTCCATCGAAGAGGTTGAGCTGAACCCTTCCACCCCTCACAAGGGTCTTGTTGGCAATCTTGTACAGCTTCAGGTTTGCATCCGCGACCTCCTTTGGGATGTAGTGTCCCCTCTCGTCGAAGAGCATTCTATAGCTCTTGCCGATTTTGGGGATGCTCACAACGTCAAAAAGCCCCACAGGGAACTTGTAGTCCCTTCTGACGACTCCATCCACCAGTATCTCACCTGCTGCGATGACACGCCTAGCCTCTCTTGCAGTGTCTGCCAGCTGGAGGAAGTCTCTTACCACTACCAGCAGAGGAACTGCGTTTTTGTCATGTGGTCCTGGTGCAGCCTTCACGATCCACTTCTTTACCTTTCTGGGAACCTTGATTGTTTTGGGTGCTGAAAGTCTCTTTTGGTGCATCTAATCACCTCTCAAGTATCTTCTTTCTGACATCGTCAACCTCGCCCAGGTCAATTATCATGACGTTTGACGGATGGACGGGGCGAAGAACCTCGCTTCCGTCAGCCTTCGTGACGGTAACGCCCTCCACCTTTATTATACCCCTCTTGGTGTCGACTTCCATTACCTTGCCTTCATGCCCCGCAAACTCACCCCGCATAATTCTGACCTTATCTCCCTTTCTCACCCTTATGGCTCTCTTTCCGTACTTCTTTCTCAGATCCTTTGAGAGTGTCACGTGGAGCAGCTTGTGCCTCTCATGGAGCTTTGCAAGCCTGTAAAGCCATCTCCTCTGCTTTCTGGGCTGAACTGATTTCATGACCATCACCTCATAACCTCATATTATTGCCGCAGCCAGCGTGCCTATCTTCGAGAAGCGCTCTGCAGCTTCCCTCGCAACCGCACCTCTGATTTCCGACCCCTTCGGATTGCCCTTGTCGTCGGTTATCACTGCTGCGTTGTCCTCGAATTTGACGCGCGTACCATCAGGGCGTCGATATTCTTTGCGCTGCCTGACGATGACTGCGTAGTGCACCTGCTTCCTGATGTCGGGCGTGCCTTTCTTGACCGTCACAACCACTATGTCTCCGACTCCTGCTGCAGGGTAGCGCCTTCTGACGCCCTTGTAACCTTTGACTGCTATTATCTCCAGCTCCTTCGCTCCCGTATTGTCTGTGCATATCAGGCGTGCTCCAGTTGGAAGACACCTCGGGATTTTGGCTCTGATTGTCCTCATTCTGATCCCACCTTCTCAATTATCACGAAGGATTTCGTCTTGCTTATTGGTCTGCATTCGGCAATCGTCACCACATCTCCCGGCTTGGCATCTATGCAGGAGGGGTTGTGAGCGTGAAGTTTCGAGCGCTTCTTCAGGTACCTCTCATACTTGGCAACGTATCTTATCATCTCCCTCTCTATCACCGCAGACTTCTCGTAGGTCTTCACAACCTTTCCCCTGAATATCTGACCCCTTACTGGAAGACTGCCGTGAAACGGGCAGTGCCTGTCGTCACACTCCTTTTCCGGAGGTTTAACGTCAATACCAATATCCCTCATCTCACCACCATCCCTTGGCTTTCTTAATAAGCATCAATCCTCTCTTTATCCTCTCTTCCGGCCTGAAGGCTATCAAGTCGCCCTTCACCCTCAGAACGTAACCCTTAAACCTGACTCTGAACGTTCTGCCCCTCTTCACGACCATTCTGTAGCCCTTTTCCGTCCTGAGGGTGAGGGTGTTCATGGTTTCGTCAATCACGATACCTTTCAATCCCACCTCATGCCTGTTGGGACTATCCACCACCTCAGCTTCCAGACCTATCCATTCGTGGGCAAGGATGTGCTCGGGCTTCACAGACTTCATGCTCTGTAACCTTCCTCCCTCAGGGCTGTTTTTATTCTGGCTATGTCGCGCCTTATCGTTCTTATCGCTCCCGGGTTCTCGAGGGCTCCACCGCTCCTGACCATGGTTCTGAGTCTGATGAGCTCGTTTTCAAGCTCAATCAGCTTTTTCAGCTTCTCTTCTCTACTCATTTCCCGAATCTCCGACATCTTCATGTTCTCCCTCCGGTTTTGCGGGTGTTTCAGCCTTCTCGGATCCCTCGGCCTCAACCTTCGCCTCAACTTTCGTTTCAGCTTCCTCACTCACCGGCTGAACCTCAACATCCTTAACTTCGAACTCGTCAGGCAGAACAGCGTCGGGCGGTATTATGCGAACCGTAACCCCGAGAACACCCAGCTTCTTGATGGCAACGTCGAAACCCTTTCTGACAGCAGAATAGGCGGGCTCACCAGTGTGAACCATGGTTCCCGCGATGAACTTCTCTGTTCTCGCTCTCTCACTCGTCAGCTTCCCGCTGATTTCTATTTCGCAGCCTTTGGCGCCAGCTTCCATAATTCTGTACAGGAACCTGTATCCCGCCTTTCTGAAGTACCAGCCTCTCTCGAGGGCTCTTGCCAGCAGCGACGCCATTAGCTGTGCGTTGAACTCCGGCTTCTCTATTTCGTCAACGCTTACCTGGGGGTTCTCGATGCCGAACTCCTTCAGTCTCTCTGTCAGCAGCCTGATGCGCCTGCCACCCTTGCCTATCACAAGGCCGGGCCTCTCAACGAATAGCGTGACCTGGGTGCCGAGGGGCGTTCTGGTGATGTCGAGCCCGCCGAAGCCGGCATTACGCACTTCCTGAATCATCCACTCCTTGACCCTTACTCTCTTTATCCTCTCACTTACGAACTTCCTTTCTACAGCCATATCAACGCACCTCTGCTATGAACTCTACCGTTGTGAGCTGCTTGAACCTGGGTGTGGCTCTTCCAAAGGCCCGGGGCATATAACGTTTTAGCACCCTCCCCTTCTTCGCCTGGGCGTGAACTATTATCAGCCTCTCAACCTCCAGACCCTTGTACTCGGCATTTGCTTCGAGATTCTTCAGGATTTTAAGGATGTGCCTCGCAGCCTTCTGCGGGTATCTGCCGGCGTACCACTTCTCCAGGCCACTCTTGTGAGCAACCTTCTTCTTGTACTTCCTGAAGGGGACAACCCTCTTCATCGCCACAACATCTTCCAGGTATTTTATGGCGTCCTGAACCTTCCTGCCCCTGATAGCTCTGCAGATTTCAACTGCATGCTTGAAGCTGATGTCCATCTCGTACCCCATGGCTTTGGCAGCCCTTGTTTCATCCTCTGGCTGGTAGGCATAGTTCACGCGAGCCATTCAACCACCTCACTTGAGCGGCACGTACTTGCTGCTTCTCGTTGCACCGACACCTGGCCCTGAATGCTTCTCGAATCTCCTTGTTAACGCGAACTCGCCAAGCCTGTGACCTATCATCTCTGGCTTTATCTCCACCCTCACGAACTCCTTGCCGTTGTGCACAAATACGACTTTTCCGACCATCTCCGGAAGCACTATCATGTCCCTGCAGTGGGTTCTTGCCGTCCCCTTCTTTCTGAGCTTTCTGAGCAGCTTCTCTTCCTCGGGTGTGAAACCCCTTCTAATCTTTCTCCTCTCTCTTGCAGGCAAAAGCTCTGCAATTTGCTCCAGATTCATTTTCTGGAGCTCTTCAAGCGTGTAACCACGATATCTGAATTCTTTCGGCCTTACAACCTTCGTTTTGAGCGCCATACTATCACTTCCTCACACCGGTTCTGCGGGCAGCAATACTTCCAACCTTCCTGCCCGGAGGAGCGTTCCTGCTGACAGTCTTGGGCTTACCAACGTGCTGGTGCTTTCCACCGCCGAACGGGTGATCGACGGCGTTCATGGCAACTCCCCTCACGCGAGGCCATTTTGCCGCTTTACTCTTCATCTTGTAGTACTTCTTGCCCGCTTTCACGAAGGGCTTGTCCGTTCTGCCCCCTCCGGCAACGACGCCTATCGTCGCCCTGCACTTCGGATTAAGCCACTTCAGCGTGCCTGAAGGCATCTGAACCAGAACCCTGTCTTCTTCATGGGCTATGACGAGCCCGAAGGTACCGCTTGCCCTGGCAAACTTGCCACCATCTCCCGGCTGGGCCTCGATGTTGCAAACTGGAGTACCCTCTGGAATTCTCTCCAGATATGTTGTGTTCCCAGGCCTGAGCTCCGCATCGGGGCCGGCCTGAATTAAATCCCCCGTACCCATTCCCTCCGTCGCAATTATGTAGCTCTCGCTCCCGTCTGGAAGGGAAACGAGGGCTATGGGAGCATTTCTTGCAGTATCATGCTGAATGTCGATAACCTTAGCTGCGATTGTCTCATCCAGGAACCTGATGTGCCTCAGGTCTGCCTTGTACTTGTGGGACGGCGCGGTGTAAGTGGGGGTTCCTTTCCCCCTGTTCTGGGAAATTATCCTCTTACCCATTTTTACCACCTCAATCAGAATACTCCTAACTTGGAAAGGACCTCTTCAGCAGAGTACTCGGGCTTGAGCTTAATGTAAGCCTTCTTCTCACCCTTCGGAGTTATCAGGGTGTTTATCTTTTCTACCTCCACCTCAAACCTCCTCTCCACGTCTCTCTTGATTTCCTCCTTCCTCGCCCTGATGTCGACTATTGCGGTAAGCACGTTCTTTTCCAGCTCCGCAGTGCTCTTTTCTGTGATAAGGAAGCATCTGATGATCATAACCACCCCTCCAGATACTCTATTGCGGACTTGGTGAAAACTGTGAGCCTTCCAGCCTTTGCACCCGGAGCCAGAAGCTCAACGTTAAGGTCCTTCGCAAGAACAACATCAACTCCCGGCAGGTTTCTTGCAGCGCTCATAACTCCGTTGTTCTCTCCAACAACAACGAGAACGCTCTTCTTCTTTATGTAGCGCCTCCCCCTCATCTTGCCCCTGCCTGCCCTGTATCTGATTCTGTCCCTTGCTCTCTCAACGTCGGCATAAACGCCTATGGCTTTGAAAACGTCGATGACCTCCTTCGTTTTCTTCAGGTTCTGGAAGTCGTCCACCACAATCTTTGGAAGCTCGCCCTCAAAAACGTGGCTCCTTTCCCTGACAAGCTCCTCAATAGCTGTCGCTGCAATGGCGGACATTAATGCCTTCTTTTTCTCCTTCCTGTTGATCTTCTCATCCCAGACCTTCTGAACCTTCGGGGGATGAGCCCTTCTGCCCTTCACAGCCTGGGGAACCTTTGCGGCCCTGTTGGCAGTCTTCAGGCGTGGCACCCTTGCGAGGCCGAAGCCGGGCCCCCAGTTCTCGGCAGCGTAGTTCGTTCCTGCAAGGGGATTGGGGCCGTAGGGCTGCCTTCTGTGGCTCTGAATGGCGTGAACGGCCTTTCTTATTATGTCTGGCCTGAACTCAGTTTCGAATACCCGTGGCAGCTCGATTTCCTCCACAACTTCACCGTTTAGAGCGAGGACGTTAGCCTTCATCAACATCACCTACCCTGCTTGGAAGTGGTGCTGACATACAGCACGTTGACACCTTCAAACGTCGCATCAGGCGGCCTGATGGCGTCTCTCATTCTTACGAGCCTCTTTATGCTTCCCGGAACGCTTCCAGAGACGAGAACGTACTCGTTTCTGATTACTCCGTAGTGGACGAATCCGCCGGCAGGCGTCACCTCTTCGCCGTTCTCGCCTATCTTGAGTATGCGCTTGTTGTATTCGGTGCGCTGATGGAAGCCCATCTGACCGGCCTGGGGAACCGTCCATCTGACGTGGTGCGGGTTCCATGGGCCGAGAGTGCCGACTCTTCGATGCTTGCTGCTCCTCGCATGCTTGGCGTTGAGCGTTATGACTCCCCACCTCTTGACCGGCCCTTGGAAGCCCTTGCCCTTGGTTATGGCCAGCACGTCAATGAGCTGACCCTCGCCAAACACCTCGCTTACCTTTACCTCCCTGCCAAGCTTGCCTATGGCGTAATCCAGAACGGCGTTTATGTCGCTGCCCCCAACCTTGTACTCCATCACATCCGGCACCTTCTTTGGAACTCCGCTCATTCTGTAGGGCTGGGTGTAGGTTATGACCCTCACTTCTGCAATGTCCTCTATCTCCCTGAGCTTCTCAGGGTCGCCACCCTTCTTGGGGAGCTGCATGCGCCTTGAGAGGAAAGCGTCAAGATCGGTGCTCCACGCCTCTCCGGCTATCTGCAATCCGTAAGCCGTTCTCGTGTACACCCTTACGCCCGCCACCTTCAGCGGGGGGGTTTCTATAACCGTAACAGGCGTGACCACCTCCTCGCCATACGTTGGCGAGTTCTTCCTGTCATCCACCATAACCACGTGGGTCATGCCGGCCTTATAACCGGCAAAGCCCAGCAGCTTTGGCTCTCCCTCGTATACGGGCCAAGCCCTTATCCTTGGAACGATACTGCTGGCTCTCTTTCTCGGCGAAAAGCCTAACGAGCCCCTTCTTGGCCTGTGCTCTTTCATTTCATACCACCCACACTATATTTTACGAAATTTATTATCGCCAGTGTTGCATACAGCGCTTCTTCCAGCCTTACCGTTGCGACACCCTGCACGGGAACCATGTTCCAGACCCTTATCCCTTCCATTTCGACTCCCAGCTTTCTGGCTATGCTCTGGACACCCTCTTCAGGGCTTCCGAATATCAGGGTAACTTTCTGCCTCCCTGCTGCCTCTTTTAGCTCCTCCCAGCCCGGCACCCTTCCAAGGCGGGAGGTTACTACGGCGTCCTCGTTAAGGACATCTCCCAGCTCAACTTTCTCCACTTCATACCCCCAGTATTCCGGGGGTTCCGCTTCCTCTACCACCAACGGGTTCGTCGAACAGACCCTGACGGTCACGCGGGCACCCTTCGTGGCTTCTCTGGCACCACGAAGAAGTGCCAGGGCTTTTACACCGACATCCACCCACGCGGTGCCGTCAGGACCAACCTTTCTTACAACGCCCTCCCTCACTTCACCGATTTTTAAATGTTTCGGCCTGTGGGATGCTATGCGGAGAGGAGGGAGCAGGCCAGCGTACTTCAGGCTGTCTTTGATTGGTATCAGGGACTTTCTCAGGTACTGGGGGGTTTCAAGGTACTCCAGTACGTCCTTAATGTACTCTGACTCATCGAGGGCAGGATCGCGGTAAATGTAGATTTTATCGACTCTGAATATGGCGGCAGCCCTCGCTATCTGCCCGACCTTGTACGCTTTCAGCTTCTCATCCCTCTCATTTATCAGGGCTGAAGAGGGTATGGCGATTGAAATCATGGCTGCTCAGGTTAAGCGGGGCAGGAGTGTATATAAAGTTGGGCTCGTGGCCTTGTGTGAAGGCTGGGGAAAAAGGGTTAAGATACGTGGTGGTGAGGAAAGCACATGGCAGGAGAAGAAATTGTGGTGGAGGTTGAGGGTGCCGGAAAGCTTGTGGTCGAACTGAATTTTGAGAGAAGCCCGGAAACTGCAAAGGCCATACTGAACGCTCTGCCCTTTGAGAGCAGGGTAAACAGGTGGGGTGACGAAATCTACTTCACCATTCCGGTTGACTCAAAGCCAGAAAACGCAACCACGGATGTGGATGTAGGCGATGTGGCCTACTGGCCGCCGGGAAAGGCTTTGTGCATCTTCTTCGGCCCCACGCCCGTAAGCGAGGGCGAGAAGCCGAAGCCGGCAAGCCCGGTGAACGTTGTAGGGAAGGTTAAGGGAGATGCGACAGTCCTCAGGGCAGCCAGGGATGGTGCTGCGGTCAGAGCTTTTCAGGAATGAAGGTCTTCCAGGTATCTGAAGAATCTGAAAAATGTTTGATGGAGGCTGTTAATTCTTACAATGCAGGTTCTGAGGTGTTCGATTGTTTCCAGCTCTCTCATAATTTCTGACGCCCTGATTACGAAGGCAAGCTCAAAATCTCTCAGCTCCAGCTGGTCAGCATTCAGCACTTCAAGGGAAAGCCAGGTTGCCAGGCTCAAATAATGCCGGGCATTCATTTCAGCGTTCATCAGCACCGCTTCCGGCATCGGAGCAACCCTTCGTATACTTAACGTCATTTCTGCACTTATTCTGCTGACTTCCCTGAATTCGTGAAACTCCGGAAACTCATTCAGCATGAAGTTCTCGATGTAGTAGTCCTCAACGCAGGAAATCACACCCGGATTTGCTGCTGGTGGCGAGTACAGCTCCCTCAACCTGATATGGCTTTTCTCGTGCTCCGCCAGCCACCTGCAGCAGATCTGCCAGCCCACATGGTGGAGCTCTTTAGCATACGCCATCAGAATCAGGGCGTTTTCGGGAGAGAAGCGTATGGTTTTCAGGTCTGTTGCCGTGACTTCTCCAATCTCAACCTGATACGGCTTGCAGAGCTCTGAGAAGTATTCGGTTATTTCATCAGCCGCAACGCCTGCGTGTCTGGAGAAATGGTCTGAGAAGTCCTCAATCTTTTCATAACAGATAATGCAGCGCATGAAAAATAGACAAAAGTAAAAAAATTGGTTTACTGCTTCTCCTTCTCTCTCAGGAATCTCCTCAGCAGCTTGCCTGTTGCGGTTCTCGGCAGAGGCTCGGTGGTGAATTCGATAACCCTCGGCAGCTTGTACTTGGCGATGTGCTGCTCCAGGAACTTCAGCATGTCCTGCTTGAGCTCCTCACTCGCCTCATAGCCTTCTTTCAGCCTCACTATGGCCTTGACTATCTGCCCTCTTATTCCTTCTGGGTCAGGCACACCGATGACTGCGCACTCCGCAACGGCAGGATGCTGGCTGAGGGGCTGCTCGATCTCATCGGGCCCGATCCTGTAGCCGCTGGACTTGATGAGGTCGTCGTCTCTGGACACGAAGTAGATGTAGCCGTTCTCGTCTCTCCTGACGAAGTCGCCAAGCACGTTCCAGCCATCCTTGACGCTCTCCTTCTGCTTCTCGTCAAGAGGCCTGGTGGGATGGTTCCAGTATCTGATGCCCGTTGGGCCTTTGATGAAGAGGCTGCCCACTTCACCCGGCTGGCACTCGTTGCCCGTCTCTGGATCAATTATTCTGGCTACGTAGCCGGGCACAGGCCAGCCGATGCTTCCGGCAACCGGCTGCGGAGCGCATGTGTTCGAAACGCAGATGTGAACCATCTCTGTGGCTCCAAGGGACTCGTAGATGTCCATTCCGAACTCTTCCTTCCACCTCTTTGCAGTCTCAGCTCCCAGAGCCTCACCACCTCCGGTGCAGAGGCGGAGCGATGAGAGGTCGTACTTCTCCTTGTACTCCTTGAGCTTTGGATTTGCCAGAATCATTCTGTAGGCTGTTGGCAGGGAGCTGAATACTGTTATGCCGTGCTCCTCAACGAAGCGGAAGAAGTTGTCGAAGCTGAAGGCCGGCCATATGCTTGCCGCTGCGCCGTGGAAGTAGGGAATCAGGCATCCGTTTCCGTAACCCATGGCGAAGCTTACCGGAGCAGGCCCGCCAATGACGTCGTCGGGCGTGAGCTTCCAGACGTACTTGCCAACGAGATACACTGCTGCCAGAACGTTCTCAACGAAGTGGACGCAGCCCTTCGGCAGACCGGTCGTACCGGATGTGTAGAGAATCACGCCCGGAGTGCCGATTTCGAGGGGCACAGGCTCAAAGCTCCCGCTCTGCTTGTAGACCTCGCTGAAAGGCACGAACGGCTCCTCCACATCGTCCCTGTCTGTGACGATTACCTTCTGAACCGTTTTAAGCTCGGGAACGGCATCTTTCACCGCTCCAAATGTCTTGTCATCGCCACTCACGAAGATTGCCTTCGCTTCAGCGTTATTGGCAACGTGCACAATCTCCTTCTTGGCCCACATTGGGTTCAGGGGAACGGGAATGGCGCCGGCCTTCATTATACCGAAGTTCACGGCTATGGCTTCGGGCATGTTCCTCATTCTGAAGCCAACTCTGTCGTACTTCTCGATTCCAAGGCTTTTCAGCAGGTTTGCTACCTTATTGCTCAGCCTGTAGAGGTCCCTGAACGTAACACGGCGATCTTCAAAGTATATGGCAACCTTCCTGCCCCTTCCTTCCTCGATGTTTCTGTCCAGAATCTCCTGAGCCAGGTTGATTTCCTTTCTGTCCCCAATGTATTCCTTCACCTCGTCCGGAATCACGATTTCTGGCCATGTCTCCTTGGGTACTACATATTTCATAATGTCCATCTGCATCACCAATAGGAAGAATCCAAAAATTTGATTATAAGTCTTTCGCAATTTATCGTTACAATTGCTCTGCAAGCTTATTTCTAATTTTCTCCGGGATTTTTAAGCTTTTCCAGTTTCTGTCGATGCATGCGCAAATTATCCTGCCATGAGCAAAATCGCTTTTAAAGCTGAATGTCACGCCTCTCACTCCAAACCCTTCTTGAGTAATTTCACGCCTGATCGCCTCATAACTTCATAACCTCACAACAGCCCTTCCTCTCTCAGGGCGCCGTGGATAATCTCGGAAATCCTTCTTAGCCTCTCTTCAAACTCCGTTCCTGAGAGGCGAACCAGAACTATGGCGTTCGTATCGTGAGGCGCTGCAGAGGCCATCTCCAGTCCCTCTACGTCACCCTTTCTTATTCTCCAGGCAATTTCACCTTTAGCAATTGTCTTCTCACCCTTCTTCATCACGTATCCGGTGTGCTGGACGTCGGGCATCTCAAGAAAGATCGTGAAGACTCCGTAGTCCTTCCCGATTTCAAGACTTCTCGCAGTTACCTTCCTGCCTTCTATCTCAAAGATAAACTCCATAAAATTTTTAATGTCGTTCGTGATAAATAAAATCATCTGTCACGACAAAAAGGGAAAAAATTAAATACTGATAAACAATGATTAATAATGGTGAATTTCTATGCCTGAGAAGATGAGAGTGGTGCTCTGCGGGTACGACCCTATGCTGGTGAGGGGATATGTAAGGGCCAAAAATGAGGAGGCTCTCTGGTTTTACCTGCCTAAGGAGCTGTACAAGGACTACAACCTGAAGCCCGGCGACAAGGTTAAGGGGACTGTGGAGAAAATATATGCCGGAGCTACTGGTGAGGTGGTGGCTGAGCCAAACGAGGATTTTGAGTGGCCCACGTCTCAATTTACGGGGATGGCTGTCGTGGTTGATCCGGACTTCATAATAAAGTACAAGTTAACCGCCTGGCACTTCTTGGAGCTGACGGTGAAGGCTGTGGTGCAGGACGGGCAGGAGAAGGAAGTGTATCCGGGAGAGGTCAAGGAGAGGAAGGTCTGGCCAGAGGACAAGCTGAAGCTGAGGTACACCCTTGCATACGTAGAATGACCTTAAATGACATTCAACGCATGGCTCAAGCTGGGGAATGAAGGTTTTCTTTCCAAAATTCTTTTTTTGGAGGGGTACGAGAGTTCAAGCAATATTTACGTTATTGAAGGGGTGGATGAGATAGCCCTGGTTGATACAGGGAATGACTACACTGCCTTCCCCGAGCTTTTCGATTTTTACAAGCCTGAGGACATTTCAGCGGTTTTTCTGACCCACGCCCACAACGACCACAGCCTGGGCCTGATGGAGCTCCTTCAAACCTATCCTGAATTCGATGATGTGGATGTTTATGTCCATGAGGCATTCTCCTCGCAGCTCCAAAAGGGAATCGAGTACTTCAAGAGGGATGTGAGAGTAAACACGCTGGTGGGTGGGGAGAAAATATGGATGGCTGGAGAGGAGTTTGAAGTTCTCAAAACACCCGGACATACCATTGACAGCTTATCCCTGCTCCACACTGAATCTTTAACTCTCTTCTCAGGGGATGCGGTGTCTGCGAAGCCTGTGATTGATGACACTCTGGGTGGAAGGCTCATCGATTTCATAATCTCTTTGAGATTCATCAGGGAAAGGAAGGTGGAGCTGATATTGCCCGGACACACGCATCCTGGGCTGAACAGGAACAATGAGATAGTGGAGAGGGCTTATCTGAAGGCCATAAGCTTCCTTGCTCCGGATTATCCGCTTATCGAGGCTGCAAAGGAAGCAGTCAGACTTGGCATGGTTGAAGAAGCATTATTCGCCTTGGAGAAGCACATTGAGTTTGAGCCTGAGGACACCACAGCCAGAAAATTTTACGCATCGCTCCTTGCTGACACCGGCAGGGTTGACGAAGCTCTGGAAATATTCAACCAGCTCCCTGAGGACGCTGAAACCCTGTATTTCGCGGGGATGGCTGCTATGAGGGGCGAGAAGTTCGAACTTGCGGAAGAACTGTTCAGGAAATCTCTATCGCTTAAAGAAAGCAAAATCACCAGAGCAGCTCTCGCAGCAGCGTTACTCGAGCAGGGGAAGGTTGAGGAAGCTAAGAAAATCCCTGAATTTGAATTAATCAGAAAAGCTGGTCTGTGAGATATGTATCTAAATCTGGAACAGGTGAGGCCTTGCACACCTCCTTTTCCCTTTGAATTCAAACCGTTAAGGTTTTATACCTGAATTGTCACTATCTATCGTGTAAAAAGGAGGAGGTAAGATGGGAGAGGAGAACGGAAAGACGATTGAAATCGAGATTAACGACGTAAGCGATACTCTACTGCCCCGACCATGGCCGATAACCAAACCACGAACCAAAGAGGAGCTGTACGCACCATGGGTGAAGGACCCCAGAGACCCAGAGGGAACTTACGGCGCTTTCATTGAGGAGAACGTGAGCTGGGAGAAGGCAACCGGTAAGCCATGGGCTCTCGATGGTCTGATTGTTCTGGATTGTACCATTTGGGGATATGCGGGAGCAATATGCGGCTCCTATCTGGCAGAGCTCGGTGCAACCGTTATAAAGGTAGAGCCACTCGAGGGTGACCCGCAAAGGTATCTGTATCCCTTTGGCAGGGAAGAATATGCGTTTGAAGACATATATACCGGGGAGAAGGTCAGTCCAACCTTCATCCATGAGCACAGGAACAAGTATTCTATAACCCTGAACCTCGAAACTGAGAAGGGGAGGGAGCTTTTCAAGAAGCTGGCTGCCCAGGCTGATATAGTTCTTGAGAACTACCCACCGGGCACCTTCGATGAGTGGGGCATTGGCTACAGACAGCTCAGCAAGATAAATCCGAGGATAATCTACGTGTGGTTCGGACAGCTCGGCCAGTGGGGGCCGATGAAGGACAGAACGTCCAAATACGGACAGTGGATGCTTGATCCCGTCGGCATATGCTGCAGCGAGTTTGTGCACTCAACCGGCTACCCCGCTGACCTGCTGCCGAGAGAACATGGAGGTAACCCGACAAGGTCAGGTGAGGCAGTTGGAGACCTTGTTGCTGGTGTTCACGGAACAATTGCAATTCTTGCTGCTCTCTACTACAGAGAGAATGTTAGCAACAGAGGCCAGTTCATCGAGGCTACTGCGGCTGAGTGCTACATGGACATCTGTGACTTCAATGTAGCATGGTACGGTTTCGACGGGAGCATCAAGGCGAGAACCGGAGGCTGGGACCCCAACCTGAACCAGTACGCCTGGAACCCGTGTAAGGACGGCTACCTGATGATCGGTGGCCAGACTGACAGGCTCTGGTACAGGATTCTGCAGGTTATTGCCCAGGAAGACCCGGAGGGTGCAAGACTCATAGCTGAAGACCCATTCCTGAAGGAGATGGCTGCAAGAAACGCTCTGGAAGGGCTGATAAAGACCTACACGATCACAGCTCAGTGGCTTGCACACAACACGAGGGCTGAGGGTGAGAAGAAGATGGTTTCAAGGGAGGTTGCAGCCGCTCCCGTACTTATGATCGATGAAATCGCCGAATACGAGCACTTCGTCTACAGGAGGCATGTAACCGAAGTTTATGATGAGCACTACGGGAGAGTGCTGGTGTCCAACTCGCCGCTTGCCCACCAGCACCGCACGCCAGCAAGGATAAAGTGGGTGGGCAGACCGCTCGGCCTTGACAACGGTGAAATCTTCGCCAGATACCTGGGCATCGGACCAATGGAGCTGAAGAAGCTCTCACTGGAAGGAGTTGTGAGATGGTATCATGAGTGAGGTGGTTTAGATGGTTGGAAGCTGGAGTTTTGACCCTCCATTTGATAAGAATCCTGAGACTGGAGAGGATCTTGACAAGATTCCCTTTGAAGAGTACTGCAGGAAGGTATTTGACCCGAGCAAGACATTCGAGAAGCCTGAAGCGCTGAAGGGCTGGAGACACATCTCATCAACCATGTACATCCTCAGCCCCCACCTTGGTGCCACGCTCGGCGAGTACGGTGCTGAAGTCATCAAAATTGAGATGCCGAAGCTTGGAGACCCCATGAGACACACGTCTCCATTCAATGAAGCGTATCTGTGGCCTGAGACAGACCACAGACCTCTCGTCGGAACCGGATTCGGTTTCCTGCATGCCAACGTCAACAAGTACTTCGTGACCCTCGACTATCACGCTGAGGAAGCAAAACCGCTCTACTACGACCTGATCAGGGTTTCAGACAGCATGGCGGAGTGCTACAGGCCCGGCACATTCTACAGGTGGGGAATCGGTTATCCGCAGCTCAAGGAAGTCAACCCGCGCCTGATCTACATCTGGCTGGGAGGCTTCGGTAACTACGGGCCCAGGAGATATGGTGGAAGCTACGACATCCTTGGCCAGGCCTGCGGTGGGCTTGCAGCCATAACCGGCTGGCACGAGGACTTCGGAGGACACCCGGTTAAGCACACCAACTGGATCATAGACTGGTATGCCGGCCTTACCGGCCTCATCGGTGTGCTTGCTGCTGCTCACTACAGGAGGAAGACCGGAGAGGGTACGTTCATCGACCTCTCGCAGATAAGCTGTTCGACAAGAGCAACCGGCTACTCGTTCCCGCTGTACGGCAGGTTTGGTGTGGTAAGGCAGAGGTGGGGCAACTGGGATACGCTGCTGGCAGTCCACGGCATAATAATGACAGGCAAGACCGACGATCCGGAGCATCCGAACCCGCAGATCAGCGTTGAAAGCAGATACGTGATGGTGTCCGCCTTCCAGGACGAGGACTTCAGGGAGCTCTGCTACCTGATCGGCAGGCCGGACCTCTGGGAGAAGTACAAGACTCTCAGGGAGAGGGTGAAGCCAGAGGCGCAGATTGAAATCTACAGAGCTCTGGAAGAGTGGGCCGCTGACAAGACGAGGAGCGAGGTTGTTGAGGCAATCAACAATGCCGGCCTGATTGCAGTGCCGGTCATGTCATCGAAGGACATCTACGAGAGCGAGCACTTCTGGGAGAGGGGAACCATAAGGTGGGTCGATGATCCGATGTACGGCGAGGTCCTCACCCAGAACTGGCATGTGAAGATGAGCGAGACGCCGCCACGCACAAAGTGGGTGTGGAGACCCATAGGCAGTGACAACATCCGCATCTACCACGAGCTGCTCGGCTATCCACTGAGCAAGCTGAAGGAACTGTGGGAGAAGGGAGTAATCTAAGGGGGTGTTGAGATTGGTATACTACTGGGAATGTGAGTGCGGCTGGGTTAACTACCTCGACCCCTACTACTTCTGGAACTGGGAGGGAAAGGTGAAGTGTGCAGGATGCGATGCAGTAGCTAAATTCAAGTTCATAAACGGGGAGTTGATGGAGGGGCCCACGAAGGTGGATGAGGAGCCAGACATACTGCCGCTTTACGCAGACAACCCCAGTGATGGGTATGTTGCATACAAGGTTGGAGTTGAGGGCAAAACCAGGCCGTTCTACGGACTGATGAGGGACCCCAAGACCTACACCGGAGAGGCGAGGGTCAGAGTCGAGAACCTCAGGGGCAACTTCATCAGGAGCATGCCCAACCAGCCAAAGAAAGCTGGCTTTGCTGAGACGAGGAGATTTGCGTGGATTGACAGGACGAAGAGCACAGAAGTCTGGGGAGAGGACAAGTATCCGGGTAAACCCGTTTATGGGCCTGGAGCGGAGGAGTGATAGCCATGGAGCATGTTGAGAAGGTGGAATTCAGCTTCCCCGCTGATGATGCTGGCCCAAGACCGCCCATACTGACACCTGAGCAGGCGGAGTTCATCAAGCAGTTCCCCCACAAGTGCAAGGACTGCAAGTGGCTGAAGCCAATTATACCCGGAACGGTCTTCCCGCCAGCAGACCTGGTTGGGTACTGCAAGATAATCCACTGGCCCTTCTACTGGTGCGTCAGCAAGTACGTTGTTGTGAAGAACTGCAAGTGGTTTGAGCAGAGAAGTGAAGACCAGTATCTAAAGAGCTAAATTGTTAAATACATACATTTTTTTAACTTTTATTCATGGCCGAAATTCCCGAGAGCTTCTGTCTTTATGATCCTGGCGTCGGATGCCCCGAAGATCAGAACATTTCTGGTTGGGAGCGGAAATGTCGCAAATGTCCGATTTTTGAGGCTATTAAGGAAGGCAAGGGGTGCGTGAGCATTGAGTGGTAACTGACAGTATGGGTGATGGGGTAAGTGTGGTGAGCCGTAAGACGATGGTAAAAATGTGGCTAAGGTGGTAGCATGAAGTTTGATTTCAGCAGGCTGGGGACTCTGGATGAAATAAGAGAGATGGTGGAAAGGTGGTACAGAAGTTATGCGGAGATGGGCGACGAAATGGCAGTTCAGATGTTCATGGATGACCTTGAAGCTGTGTACCCCTACATCACGAGCCTGTACCAGAGTGGTGCAATCAGTTTTGAAGAGTATGAGGAGTTCATGGCCTACTGCGATGAGCTGATTGGTGAGCTGATGAAGCTGGTGGGAATTGAAGATATTGACCGCTCTTTCCGCTAATTTTTAATTCTTGCCAGCTCTTCTCAGGACGTGAGGCTGAAAGACATCTTTGTAGACGTAGCCAGAAAGAAGGGCATCAGCAGAATCTATGCTCCGGGACTGGAGAGCAGCGATCCTCTGGCTTTTCTCGCCTCTCAGATCGCATGCGGCAGAATCAGGCTGTGTAAAGCCCACAAAGTTGAGAGAAGATGTCTGGATCTGGAAGGGAGATGGTTAAGAGGGGTTCCGGATGCCTACGCTGGAAACTGCGGAGAGGAAGTTCTGGGAAGAGAGGAGCTGATAGAAAGGGCTAAAGACTTTCCCCACATTGCCATAGATGCATCTTTTTCCCACCTCCACAACCAGAAGGAGCTGAGAAGCCTCCAGATCCAGCTCAAGGCCACGCTCGGCGTCGTCAGGCGCTACATGTGGGATGAGAGGCTCGCTATATGCGGGACTGAAAGTGAACTATCCTGCCCCCATTATCCGAGCCTGGAGAACTTTCTCAGGGATCGGGGTATAGGCGGCGTATTGCTCCTCGACCCTTCAGGCGAAGAGGTGTTCACGGGGCGGCGGATGGAATGCTATGTTGTGGGCGGCATTGTCGATAAGGCTGGAAATAAGAAGGGTCTAACTTCAGAGATAGCGAAGAGACTGGAAAAGAATGGCTTTGATGTTATCTCTGCAAAAATTTCGCTGAGGGGAGATGTGGTTGGGGTTCCTGACAGGATTAATCACATAGTGGAAATTCTTCTGCTAACAGTTCTGGATGGCATGGATATAGAGATGGCTATAAGGGCTGTTCAGACCCCTACAATTGCGAAATGGAGGCTGAGGAAAGAGCTTCCAAAGCTATCCTTTAGAATTGGCAGTATGAGGGCCATTTGCAGGTCAGAATTTTCTCAGCTTGAGTGGCTGAACGTCAGCGAGAAGGACTTTTATGAGGTGGCAAGGCAGCTCCAGATGGCGGTGGTTTCTGAAAGAGTGGTGGAAATGCTTGGCTTAAAGGGCGTGGAGTGACGTGCAGAGACGTCAAAAGGTTTTGATGTTGATTCTCACGTCACCGAAATATCTTTTGTTCTACAATAAAGGGTAAATACATGGACGAACTGGAGAAAATACGGCAGAAAAAACTGAAGGAGTTGATGCTGAAAATGAGCGGGGAAACGCAGAAGGCAGTTTCATCGCCGGTAAAGGTGGATGCGTCGAATTTTGACAGGGTTCTGGCGGAGAATACAAATGTTGTGGTGGACTTCTGGGCGGAGTGGTGCATGCCATGCAGGATGATCGCACCCATCATCGATGAGCTTGCAAGGGAATATGCAGGAAAGGTGGTCTTTGCCAAGCTCAACACAGACGAAAACCCGTCTGTTGCTGCAAGATACAGCATATCCGCAATTCCGACGCTGATATTCTTCAAGAATGGCAAGCCGGTTGATCAGGTTGTGGGAGCGCTTCCGAAGGGCGAGCTCAAGAGGTGGGTGGAGAAAAATCTCCGGTAGGTCTCTCTAAACGCCATCCAGTTTTAATTTCAGCTCTTTTAATCTGTTTTCGCACAGTCTGAATATCTCAACGGCATCGTCCTTGCTTATATCTCCGCTGGCAAGAAATGAGCCTATGTAGGGATAAACCATGTAGTCCAGCTCCCACTGAATCCTTTCGTATGTTATGCCCTCCATCTCCTCGAAATCGTCAAAGAGTCTGTTGACAGCCTTGATGAGCTCCTCTTTTATTCTCATTTATTCCCACGCATTGAGGTTCCCAGTCAAACCTTAAAATTTTTCGGCGCATTTTAGACCGGGTTAATGACATGGGTGGGAGAACCAGAAGCCATCGAAAAAAGGAAATAGCCAGAGGCATACAAGTATGCGATGACTAACGAAATGCTGACCCCCTCAAATCCCCTGACCTTCGCAGAGTTTGCAGAGTTCTGCAGCGTCATAGAGAAAATCTCATCAACCCTCGAGCTGGCAGCCAGAATAGCTTCCTTCATCAAAAAAATTGAGGATGATGCGGATCTCTATGACTCTGTAATGTTCCTCATGGGCAGGGTCTATCCGCCCTGGGATGAGAGAGAAGTAGGAGTTGGCGTAGGGCTGATTTACGAAGCCCTGAAGCTTGCAACAGGCGTCGACAGAAGGAAAATTGAGGACTGGATCAGGGAAACGGGAGACCTGGGCCTGGCTGCCGAGAAAGCGGTTTCAGGCAAAAAGCAGCTCACCCTCTTCGAGGAGGAATTAACTCTGAGGAAGCTGAGGGAAGTTTTTGACGAGATGAGCTCTCTGACTGGAGAAGGGAGCCAGAAGAAGAAGATAAGGATGCTTGCAGACCTCTACATCACAGCCTCACCTCTGGAAGCAAGGTATCTGACCAGGCTGATTCTGGGCGAGATGAGGCTGGGCGTTGGTGAGGGCATAATAAGGGATGCGATAGCAAGGGCCTGGGACATTGAGAATGAGGTGGTTGAGAGGGCATACATGATCTCCAACGACTTCGGGAAGGTTGCTGTTGTTGCAAGAAACGAGGGACGGGAAGGACTGCTTGAAATGAGGGTTCAGCTTCATGTGCCCGTCAGAATGATGCTGGCCCAGGTTGCAGACAGCATCAGCGAGGCTGTGGAGGAGATGGGGAGAGTTGCGGTGGAGTGGAAGTTCGACGGGAGCAGGGTTCAGGTTCACTACGGCAACGGCCGGATCACGATCTTCTCCAGAAGGCTTGAGAACGTCACAAATGCGCTGCCGGAGATAGTGGAGGAGATAAGGAAGGGCGTTTCGGAGAACGTTATACTTGATGGTGAGGTTATTGCGGTTAAGGACGGTAAGCCGATGCCCTTCCAGCATGTGCTGCGGAGATTCAGGAGGAAGCACGAAGTTGGAAAGATGGTGGAAAAAATTCCGCTGGAAGTGCACTTCTTCGACATCCTTTACCGGGATGGAGAGCTGATAGACAGGCCTTTAGAAGAGCGGAGAAAGGTCCTGGAAACTGTTGTTAAGGAAGGAGAAAGGCTGAAAATCGCATCCCAGGTCATCACAAGCGACGTGAGCGAGGTAGAGAGAATTTACGGAGAGGCCCTTGAGGCGGGGCACGAAGGAGTTATGCTGAAGAATCCTCTGTCTCCCTACGTGCCAGGGAAGCGGGGAAAGCACTGGCTGAAGCTCAAGGCTGTTATGGAGACTCTTGATCTGGTTGTCGTGGGTGGCGAGTGGGGAGAGGGCAAGAGAAGTCACTGGCTCAGCAGTTTCGAGCTTGCGTGCTTGGACCCTGACACGGGAAAACTCCTCACCGTCGGCAAGGTTGCCACCGGATTCACTGAAGAGGACCTGCAGGAGCTCACGGAGCTCTTCAAACCCCTCATTGAGTACCAGGAAGGGAAGAGGGTTGTCTTCACACCCAGGTACGTTTTTGAAGTCGCCTATCAGGAAATTCAGAAGAGTCCGAAGTACGAAAGCGGTTTCGCGCTGAGGTTCCCCAGGTACGTCAGGCTGAGAGATGACAAGGATGTGGATGAGGCAGACACCATCGAAAGGGTAGCAAGGCTTTATGAGAGTCAGAGGAAGGGTTAAGGTATTTTTCGCTCTCAGGAGTTGATTTTTCGAAAACTGCTTATCTTTATTTTTATCCCGCCCACCCCTTCCCAAGGCTTCATACTGGACAGTAGATATCATTTCTAAATGCTAAATCATGAAATGAAGCTACGGGACGGAGGAGGGGCAGTGGGCGGGCGCCAGTAAAGGAATGAACGCGAATCTAAATATGAAAAGCTGAAAAATCAGAAAAACTCGTGAATCTTCACCTGCTTCTGGATGTCGCTCTCAAAGAGGGAGTTTATCTCGGTGTCTATCAGCTTAAGCCTTTGCCTCGTGTATTCTGAGACGTTGTAGGTATCGCTGAGCTGGTGGGAAATCTCAAGGTACTTCCTTATCGAGCCCTCATGCACGGAAAGAGTGAGCTTGCCTCCACACCTCATGCACTTGCCCATCAGAGGGATTCTCCTGTACTTCTGATTGCAGTTCACACACCTGAACTCCTGCCTTGAGAAGGCCCTCAGATTTCCTATTATGTCTGGCAGAAAGTGGGACGTTATGACTCTTTCAGCCACATCGTGCTCATCAACGGCAACTATTTTCTCTGCAAGAGCCATCTGGTGCTTTACCTTGTCGTGCATGGATTTCAGGCTTTTGTAGGAGCTCTCCTTCACCGCTGCTATGCTTTCGGTGTCGTGGGTGAACTTCAGGCAGCAGTTCTTGAACTCGCTTTCCAGCCTGTCCTCCACTCTCTCTATAACCCCTACAAGTTCCTTGGGATTGGCGTACCGTAGAGTGGCCTGGTAGAATTCCAGCGGGTATCTTTCCACGATGTCCATGTTGTGAACCTCTCCATCCACCTCTTTGGGCTCGATGATGGTCGTAAGCACAAGCGGAGCATCCATCTGCCCCCCCCTCTTGTCGGGCAGGAAAGAGCGGGAGAAGTTAAGCAGGCCGTCAAGCAGAAGCATCACGCAGTCCTCATCTCCATCGCAGTTCCTTCGCTTTGCAGCGTGGAAGTAGGGATGCGCATAGCCTGCCAGCACGTCTGCGAAGCCGATTATCCTGCCGAGAACTCCTGCTGAGGTGTGAGGGGCAAGTCCTATGACCAGATGGCCTATAAGGTCTTCGGGCTTTTCAACGTTGTAGAATGGCTCCATACCGTAGAATTTAACCAGAAGCTCATCTACGAACTTTGCAACCCTCACAAGGTAGTTGCCGGCATCTCTTGCGAGAATCAGATCCTGGGGCTTGAGCTCCACTATCTGATCCTCGCTTTTAAGCTCGTTACCCTTCCAGTCGTAGTTGTAGCCAAGCTCTCTCAGCTTTTCAACCGTCACGCCGATTTCTGAAGGGCGGAAGTGGGTTACTGGCAGGTCAGTCATGTCGTACCTTGCGGTGCCGTCCTTGAACACAAACACGCCATGCTTTGCCCTCAAAATGCCTTTTTCAAGTCTTTCTGGGAACTTCGTTTTGGACGTGAGGCCTATGACTCCCTTGAGATTCGGAGCGAAGGAATCTCTTTCACCGAGATTTTTCAAAGCGTTCTCATATAGGGTTCTGACGTTTATTCTCCTTCTTGTGTAGCCTACACTCTCCGTACCGCAATTTTTGCAGATTTCCTCCCCGGTCTTTGCACCACATCTCGGGCAGACGTAAATCTGCTCCGTAAATCCTCCACACTCACATTTGAGGTAGAAGTTCTCCTTTCCACACTTTCTGCACTTCCTCAGTGGAAGGTCGACTTCTATTTCTCCTCTGGCACCATTCTTGGTATGGTTAATTGCGATTTTTATGTCCCTCGTCTTTCCACCGGCCTGGGATACTGGAAAGAGGACGTGGGGTGGAGGGCTCATTTTCCTCTCCTTCGCTTTCTCCGGCCTCCCCATTCTCGCGCCAATGCGCGTCGGAGCTTTGGCTCTCACGTCGAGCCCGGAAAGCTTCCTGATGAGCTTGAGGGGGTCAGTTTCATCCTTACAATCTGTGATGGGCTTGAGGTCGAAGCTCAAACCCAGGCACCTCACGAAAACCTTCCACTTCTCAATTACTATTCTCCCATCCCTCACCTTGTGTTCAAGCAGTATTGCTTCCAGAATCTCCTTTGCCCTTCTGTCCATCTCCATGGTAAGGCAGGATCTGCCGTATTTTCCCTCCACCTTGCCCTTCTCGGCCACGTACTTGCGAAGGTAGATTATGTCTTCAACACTGACATCGTGCCACAGATACGTGTAAGCGGGATGAAGGGGCACAGCGTACTCGTCGCAGAGCTTCAATGCTGTTTCCTCGTCAATTCTCCTGTAATCTCCTTTCGGAATTTTCCCCTCGACTTCCTGAATCCACCACTCATAGACGTAGGATGAAGGAATGAGCGGGTGGTTGTTCTCAAGAAAATCTCCGAAATTGATGAGGATTTCGCCCAGATCAAGGATTTTTTCAACCAGATCTTTGATTGCCAGCGCCTCGCCCTCGCTGTTAACCCTAACTACATCGCCATTCTTCAGCCTGACCGTGGGGCCTTCAATGGACGTGACGGGAACAACACCTCCAGCCTTTCCGGGCCTCTCAACCTTAAGCTGGGTACCGACAGCAATGAAATTGTCTGTAAGGATCATCGTGGCGGGATTAATGCCCACTGTGGCAAAGCCAGAGTTTCTGGCCCTGCCGTATCTCAGCCTGAATCCGCCCTTTCTCGATGGATGGCTGAAGACAGGCCTGCCGGCGACGATGTCTGAAAGGTACTTGTCCTTGGGCTTTACACCGTTTGCAGATTCATCCTCCTTTTCTTCATCTCCACCTTTCTTTATCAGTTTATCCAGCCACTCCCAGCCGTCTATGCCTATGGAATCAACTATCTTCTTCAATTTCGGAGCTTTGAGGGCTATACCCTCTGCAATGACGAGAGCCATACCACCCCTGACCCTGTTGGTCTCAACTCTTGGCAGGTTTCTGTAGCCTGAAACCTCAGCATCCTCCGTCGGCTCTCCGTCTATGCAAACGGGGCAGTTTGATACTATCAGCTTTATTTCATCGTCTGACGGAACGTACTGCAGATTTGCTACTTTCTTGTAGAGCGGTATCTCCTCGCAGTAACGGAGAATCTCCTCCTCTGTGGGAATGTAGCGATTGAGGCCAAGCTTTCTCCTTACGAAATCGCCCACGAGAACGGATATGACCTGAGCGGTGCCTCCGGCACTTCTGATAGGCCCAGCGTAGTATATCTTGAGAAACTCGCTGCCGTCATCGTTGCGATCTACTTTAACCTTGGCAATTCCCTCTATCGGTGCTGCCACGACACCTTCGGTCTGGATTGCTATGGAAGCTCTCACAGCTTTATCTATAGCATCGTGCCTGTCAAACTCGCCGAACTCCCCTCTGACTATTGCATCTGCAACCTCAAAACACATCTTCTCTCTCGGAACTCCCCTCTCCTCCAGGTCATGTATGAACTCAGCCAGCCCGTTGATGTTCAGAAGCTGCTCCACTCTCTCAGCCATATTTCTTGCAATTGGAATTTCAACAGATGGTGATGGATCTAATCCAAGAGAACGCGCTTTTCTGGCTATTTCGTAAGCCTTTTCAAGGCTGGAAAGGAGATTATTGTGATATTTCCTTATTTCTTCAGCCAATCTGGAATCCAGCAGTTCTGACCCCTCATCTACGAAAAGTGGGAAGAATTTGTCTAGAGTGAGAAGCATGATAGTTGAAGGTGAGGGGTCAAGATAAGCTTTCTGGCTACAGTGAATGTTATTTCTGCGATCTTATTATTATAAAGATTCTCACCTCTCAAAAATTAATTTATTGAAAATATTAATATCTCGAGAGAATATGAATGGCTTTATCAAATAGGGCAGATATTCCTTTCCTGCCCTCAAGTATCCTTCCATGGCCGGGCAATATGTACTTTGCGTCAAAGCTTCTGGCTTTCTCAAGGGACCTTACCATCTCCTCGGCATCGCCCCCGTATGTATCGACCCTGCCCGGCATGCCCGTCTCGAAGATGAGATCGCCAGTTATCATGGCTGAATGCTCCGCAATGAATACTGCCACACTTCCCGGGGTATGACCTGGAAGATGAACGATTTCCACTTCTTCCTTGCCCACCAGGAGCGTTTTTTCCAGCTTTTTGTCTGGCTTGAAAGAGAACTGACTGGTTTTAGCCTCGTCTTCATGGAATGTGAGTAGCGCTCCCCGCCTCATGAACATTACGTTACTCTCGCAGTGGTCTTTGTGAAGGTGGGTGTTCAGGATAAGGTCGATGTCGGAAACTTCAATCCCATCGTTTTTCATCAGGCCGAAGAGGTTCGTAAAGCTCTTGTAGCTCCCCGGGTCGATTATCAGGCATTCGGAGTCCCTGATGATGTAGGCGTTGGATGAATCGCTGAAAGCTGGCCCCCAGATGTATGCGTGAATTCCGGGAAAGAGTTCCATAAATCTAACGGTACCGGCCACTATTTTTAAGTTTACCATAGTATGTGAGTCTACCACATTTGTGCCATCTCTGCCAACGTGTCCGGCAGCTTTATTACGAGGGAGCTCTTTCTGGCTTTTATGAAGTGGTTCGATACCCATATCCACAGCGAGGGCAGAAGTGTGGAGGATCTGAAAAGGATGGCAGATTCGGGCATAGGCTCTGCAGTCACCTGTGCTTTCTATCCCATCCCTCCTGAGCACCCCGAAACTCTCCTCGACCTTTTCAGGAAGCTGGAAATCTTTGAAGTGAAGAGGGGTGAAAGGGCTGGGATGAATATATTTCCTGCCCTCGGCATTCATCCCCGCTGCATACCACCTAAGTACGAGGTGGTGCTGCCAGCAATAACCAGAGGGGTGGCTGTGGGAGAGATAGGACTTGAAGAGGGAGGGGAGACAGAGGTCAGGGTATTCAAAGCTCAGCTCAGGATAGCGAAAGAAAACGATCTGCCATGCATAATCCATACTCCCCGGAATAACAAGGAGATCATCACTGAAAAGACCTTACAGATTCTCGAAAGAATCTCTTTTCCCGAGGAGCTGGCAGTAATAGACCACCTTTCACCGTCTATTGCCAAAGAAGTGCTCAGGCGTGGATACTACGGCGGTCTGAGCGTTCAGCCCGAGAAGCTGACCCCCTCAGAGGCGCTGGCAATTGTGGAGGAACACGGTCCTGAGAGGCTCATGCTGAACAGCGACACGGGTTTCAGTGAGTCTGAGATGGATGCAGTTGCGAAGGCAGGAAGTCTGATAGCAGAAAAGCTCGGTGGAGACGTGGCCGAAAAGGTAGGGATAGAGAACGCAAAGAAATTTTTCAAAGTTTAGGTTACAGACAATTGCGGAAAGAGTGACGGGGAGCAGCAGTAGTGGTTCTGTTTCAGCCCATACAGCCTGTGCTCTCCTTTCGCCGCTGGGATAAAATTAGTTTGAAGGCGATTTAACAGATATTTCGGAGAATACGAGGAATATAGCCACAATTCAAAAAAATTTCGAAGTGCGGCCGCCGGGATTTGAACCCGGGCTAACGGCTCGGGAGGCCGTTGTCCTGCCACTAGACTACGACCGCTCAATAGATGAGTTGGGTTACTGATTTATTATTCTTTCCCTCATATGGACTTTGGGACAGAGTTACTTCGTCACCCTCACAGCGAATACGTTATGCAACAACCCAACAGCAAACATGGCCATCTACATCTCAAATGACTTCATTTACTGGTACAACAACGTCAGATTCCATGAAAGCCTTGACACCAGGCGTCATCTCCAAAGCAAAGATGCCTTCTTGGAGCAGGTTAACCCGTTGAAGTGAGGGTTGGTCTGGCTGCTGGGCTTTTCGATGGGGTGGAAGATGTTAATAGGGTTTGTAAGGTCAAAAATTTCAGGACTACACATCCATTACAATTTCAGCAAAAAAAATATAAACTCATTCCGGCATGCCCAGAACAGGCTCCGGTGGTGTAGCCCGGCCAATCATTCCGGCCTTTCGAGCCGGCGACCCGGGTTCAAATCCCGGCCGGAGCATAGCTTCTCTTTATTGCAGTTTTTTAAAACCTGCAGTCCATGAATATATAAACAGAAAACACAACACCGGCAGAACTATAACGCCCCCGGTTAATTACACTTTGGAGACGAAGATAGGACGAGCCATTTCCTTGCGAATGTCTTGGTCTGGTTGAGGGGGGCTGGGACCGCCCGTTGTTAATGAGGCCTTATTGGCAATGTCTCCTCCGGGTTCGAATCCCGGGGTACCTCTCTTCGCTTGTTCTGAATATTTATTTTCAGGGTAATACAGTTTATTCCGGTTTGACCGTTTTGATGACTTTACGACCTTCATACAGTTTTACTGTGTCTGGCAACCAAAATTTAATGTTGATCAGCGTGCAAGCTTGAGTGATGAAGGAATGGAGGTTTGTTGGATTTGATGACAGCTTTAAGGGTGACAGGTGCTACATAGTGGGCTGCATCACTGCATCCACCTACATAGAAGGATTCATGGTGGACAGCATCGAGGTTGATGGGATGGATGCTACCCGCAAAATTATCTCGATGGTCGAGCGTTCAAAGTTCAGAGAGCAGCTGAAATGCATATTTCTCAGCGGGGTCACATTTGGCGGGTTTAACATAGCGGATATTTCCGAAATAAATCGCAGGACGGGAATACCAGTAGTAGTTGTAATGAGAAAAATGCCCAATTTTAAAGACATCGAGAGAGCATTGATGAACGTCGGAGAATACGAGGAAAGAATTCGGAGAATGAGGAGGGCAGGCAAGGTATACAGCTTGAATGAGGTGTATGTGCAGCTCGCCGGCTGCAGCGTGGATGAGGCCAGAGTTTTCCTGAGAGGCTCGACACTGAAGGGGAAGCTGCCCGAACCACTCAGAATATCCCACATGGTCGCCTCAGCAATCGTTCATGGTGAAAGCAAGGGAAGGGCCTGAAGGTACGAGAGTTAAAGAAAGAATTTATGGAACTAAATACCGCCGGATATGACCTCGACAGCCTTCTTCGGGTCTTTTACACGCAGAACCAGACTCGTTTTCCCATTGAATGGGAGGGGAGTGGAGAAGGAGTATGCATATTCAATGTTCATACCTGCCTCACCCAGCTTCTTTGCAACGCTGTAAAGTTCGCTGACATCTCTGACTTCTACTACCAGCACCTCCGTAACCGAGACTGTGTAGCCTGACTCCCTGAGCGTTGCGTACGCAATGCCGGCATTATCGGCTACCATCCTGACAATTCCAAAGTCGCCTGCTTCAGCAATCGAAAGGGCTTTGATGCTAACATCTGCCCTTCTGAGCACCTCCATAATTTCAGCAAGCTTACCGGGTCTGTTCTCCACAAACACTGAAACCTGCTGGATAATAGACGGTCGACCCCCTTTCTGTATTTTCTCCACTTTCTCCATTTCCCTCACCGCTGATTAAATCCTTCTCCTGTCTATAATCCTCTTAGCCTTTCCTTCGAAGCGCTGGAGTGTCCCGGGATTCACGACTTTTACCTTCGCCCAGACATTCAGAACGCCCTTAAGCATTTCTGAAACTCTCCTTTCAAGTTCCAGAATGTCTGAAACCCTGTCAATTGAAGCGTTTTCGCTCAGCTCCACCTCGACTGTTATTTCATCTAGGCCATCTTCTCTGCGGTCGAGAATTATGGTGTAGTGTTCGCCGAGCTCTGGAATACCCATCAGCACGTGCTCTATCTGGCTCGGGAAGATGTTGACACCCCTGACTATTATCATATCGTCGGCCCTGCCCAGTATTCGCATGATTCTGGGATGCGTTCTGCCGCACCCACATGTCTCCTCTTCGATAACCGTTATGTCTCCAGTTCTCCACCTTATGAGAGGAAGCGCCTCTTTGCTCAAAGTTGTGACGACGAGCTCACCCTTCTCACCCTCTCCAAGCTGTTCCCCTGTCTCAGGGTCGATTATTTCGATCAGGAAGTGATCCGCCCAGACATGCAGCCCGCTTTTCTCGCTGCACTCAGTGAATATAGGCCCACTGAGCTCTGAAGTGCCGTAAACGTCGTAGGCGTCGATTCCAGTCCTATCCTCTATTCTCTTCCGAGTCTCTTCACTCCACGGTTCGGCTCCAAAAATGCCCATTCTCAGTCTGGTGTTCTTCTCTATTTCTACTCCCATCTTCGAGGCCTGTTCTGCCAAGTAAAGCATATAGGATGGAGTGCAGGCTATTACAGTGGTCTTCAGGTCTTTCATGAGTTCAATCTGCCTCTGGGTATTGCCTGCAGAGATGGGTATGACCCCAGCTCCAATGCGTTCAGCAGCATAGTGGAAGCCCAAGCCACCGGTGAACAGACCGTAGCCGTAGGCTATCTGGATGATGTCGCTTCTTCCCACTCCGCAAGCTGTAAGGCTCCTTGCAAGACACTCCACCCACACATTTATGTCGTTCTCCGTGTAACCAACGACTGTCGGCTTTCCTGTTGTGCCGCTTGATGCGTGGAAGCGGACAATGTGGGAGATTGGAACTGCAAACATCCCGAAGGGGTAGCTGTCCCTGAGGTCGCTCTTCTTTGTGAACGGGAGCCTGTGTAGGTCTTCAATGCCCTTCACGTCCCAGGGGTTGATTCCCACCTCTCTGAACCTTTTGCGATAAAATGGTGAATTCTCATATGCATAATGGATGGCTGCTCTCAACTTCCGGTCTTGAAGAGCGATCAGGTCTTCTCTGGGCATTTTTTCGATGCTTGGATTCCAGAACAGGTTTGAGGGCAACGTCACACCTCCTTTCTTAAGTCAACGACTCTCCTTGCCTTGCCCTCGAACCTTTCAAGGGTTCCTTTCTCCACCAGTTCAACACCAACCCTCAGTCCAAGCTCCTTCCTCAGCTCTTCGGCCACAGCTCTTCTGATTCCACTGACATCTCTGACACCTTTCTGTGATGAATCCACCTCGACCCTCACCAGCATCTCATCCAGTGAGCCGTTCCTCGTAACGACAATCTGGAAGTGGTCGCCTACGCCTGAAATTCTCATCAGCACGTGCTCTACCTGGCTAGGAAACACATTGATTCCCCTGACAACAATCATGTCATCCGTTCTACCAAGTATCCTGTGTATTCTGGGGTGGGTTCTGCCACAGGCACAGCCACCGTCCATGAGGAAAGTTAAATCTCCGGTTCTGTACCTCAGCAGAGGCAGAGCCTCTTTTGTCAGCGGAGTCAATACCAGCTCGCCCCTCTCACCCTCTCCAAGCTGCTCCCCTGTTTCCGGATCAATTACTTCCACCAGATAGTGGTCAATCCAGATGTGCAGACCATCCTTCTCCGGACACTCAAAGGCAACTCCTGGCCCATTCATCTCACTCAGTCCATAGCTGTCGAAGGCATCGATGTCGAAGGCATTCTCAAGCCTCTTCCTGGTACTCTCGCTCCATGGCTCAGCCCCAAAACATCCGATTCTCAGCGGAAGCTGCGCTGCATCCATGCCCACCTCCTCCGCAACCTCTTTGATCCTCAAAGCATATGATGGGGTGCAGTGGATGACCGTTGTTCCAAAATCCAGCATGTATTCAATCTGCTTTGCCGTGTTACCTGTTCCTGAGGGCACAACCATCGCTCCAATGCGCTCGGCAGCATAGTGAAAGCCCAGGCCACCGGTGAAGAGGGTGTAGCTGACCATGTTCTGGAAGGTATCGCTGCTCCTCACGCCAACCATGTACAGACATCTCGCCACAAGGTTAATCCAGTTTTCAAGGTCGTTATAGGTGTAGCCAACCACTTTCGGCTTTCCAGAAGTTCCGCTTGAAGTATGAATTCGAATAATCTTTTCCCTCGGAACGGCAAACAGACCAAAAGGGTAGTTTGCTTTCAGATCCTCCTTGACTGTGAACGGGAGCTTCGAGACGTCCTCAAGCCTTTTAATGTCATCAGGATGTAATCCACACTCTTTCAGCCTTTTTCTGTAAAACGGGACGTTATCGTAAGCGTGTCTGACGGTCCATCTCAGCCTTTTTAGCTGGATTTCCTCCAGCTCCTTTGCCGGTAAAACCTCTTCTTTCTGCCAGTACTCCATTATCTCCACCTGTCTACTTTGTTACTGTGACACGCAGTGTCATGCATGTTGGGTTTAAAGATTTTTTCCTGTGGATAAAATGATATTTATCAATCATTAACGATACTGGATAAAGGACCCCCGCTCTTTTGAGTAACGGAAGAGATAATAAAGCAAGGTTTTACGATTTTTAGGGATCAAAAAAGACTTCTCGTTGCACAGGGCTATGAACTTCTTTCTGGCCCGTGTTAAGGCCACGTTGAACCTCCTCCTCTCGCATGCGAAGGAGAGGTCAGATGTAGCTGTGGTTGAGAAGATGATGATGTCTTTTTCCCTCCCCTGAAAGGCATCAACTGTATTAACTTCCACAGGCAGAAGGTCTCTGAGAATTTCCTTTTGCCTCACATAGGGAGTTATTATTCCAATGTCCTTCTCTGAAACTGCAGCTTCTATGAGCTGCTGACAGATTTCAGCAGCAACTGCAGCTTCTGCCCGATTTGATTTCGAGCCTTTTCCATCCTCTCTGCCATTCACGCTGACAAAAACAAGGGGTTTTTCTGGATCCAAAATGGGGTTTTCGCCGGCATCAACGCTTACATTGAGCTTAACATTTCTGCAAACATCTGCAGCCTCGATTCTGCCGCCATAGACGAATCTGGCAGCGAAACCTATGATTTCGCTGTTGCTCCTGTAGTGACGGCGGAGCCAGAAGGCTGAGGGGTTGAGACGGTAAAAGAAGGTGAATGCGCTGAATTTTGAGGCATCACCTCTGAACTGCCTTAAGACTGGAGGGAGCTGATAAGGGTCGCCCACTATTACAAACTTCCTCCCCATGTCCATGGCAATCATGGCAGCAGAGATCAAAGCCTGACTGGATTCGTCAATGAAAACGGTATCGAAGGCCTGATCCAGCATTGGATTGGTTGCGCATTTGATGAGAGTCGAGCCCACAATTCTGGCAGAATTAAGAATTTCCATAATCTCTCTTTCCTTCTGCCTCGCCCTGAGCGCCGCAGCTTCTGCCAGCTCTTCAGGTGTCGTTGCGTTTACTTCTTCCAGCCTCTCTTCAGCCTTCAGCTCCACAGAGTGCTTCATCACCTCACTGGAAAGTTTCCTGGGGTTTCCAACCCTGACTGCAATGCTATCTGGCAATCCAGCGATAGCGTTGTCAACTGCTCTGTTGGTGTGAGATGCGATCAGCACCCTCTCTTTTTCAGCAGCAAGACTAGCAGCTCTGGTAATGAATCTTGTTTTACCAGTTCCTGGGGGCCCCACCACCAGCATGAGTTCATTTTCCCCCAGTGACAGAGCTGCTCTGGCTGCACGGCTCTGGAACTCGTCCAGGTCTTCAATAACTACGAATGCAGATTCTTCAAAGTCCCCAGCACAACTGGCGTCAATCACCTTGGGCAACTCTCCCCCCTCCATGAACGCCTCGAGAATTGCGAGCTGGACGTCATAGCTGAGCAGATTCTCCATTTCCACCAGCTTTACTTTCTCGCCTGCATCGAATGGTTCCAGAAGTTTTACAACCAGATATCTCGCTGATTCAACAACATAGCCAAGCTCTTTTACACTGTCTTCATCAATATATCCAAGAAAAGTGCCCTCTTCTAACCGCTTTCCGGTCTTCAGAACTGCGTATCCTTTCTTTACAGCAATTACATCACATTCGAAAGGGTCCTTTTTCTGCATCCGCTTGACGTGTTCCCGCTCGGCTGATAGTATGCGGTGAAGTTTTTCAAGCAGCTCTCTCAGCTCTTCAGGACATTTATCCATTAAAGACAAAGGAA
>CAZHKD010000004.1:0-44445 GCA_964533255.1 uncultured archaeon
TCAGGGAGCTCAACGAAATTGTGAAGAGAGAGGATGCAATCTTCGCTTCCAACACATCTACGCTGAGCATCACGGAAATGGCCTCCGTCACGAGAAAGCCTGAAAACTTTGTGGGCATTCACTTCATGAACCCCGTTCCGCTGATGAAGGGTGTTGAGATAGTCAGAGGATTGCTCACCAGCGATGAAACTCTCAACTTCGCCGTGGAATTCGTAAAAAGCCTTGGTAAGGAAGCTGTCGTCTGCAAGGACTCGGCAGGCTTCATAAGCAACCGAATCCTGATGCCCTGGATTAACGAGGGGATATGGGTGCTATACGAGGGCATAGCCACAAAGGAGGAGATTGACAGGGGGATGAAGCTCTTCACCAACGTTCCCATGGGCCCCTTGGAGCTTGCAGACCTAATCGGCCTTGATATATGCCTTGCAGCAATAGAAACACTGCATAAAGAGCTTGGGGATAAATACAAGCCCTGTCCCCTTCTCAAGCAGATGGTGAGGGCCGGGCTTCTTGGCAGAAAGACCGGAAGAGGTTTTTACGACTATACGAAGTAGGGAAAAAATCATATATTCTTTATAATTTTTACTCCCTGAGGTTAACCGAGTCCGGAGGTCAGCCAGATGGGGTGATTGGTTATTGATTACCGTATCTCCCGAAAGGGCCATCAGCATCCGTGTCGTTTTCAGGATAATTCTGCCCCTGTTTCTCCTGACGCTCCTCTTTGACTTCGTCGGCGGAGCATTTCTCGGAGCTTATTTTGAGAAGCTGATGTTCAGCTATCCGGCAATCCTGATAATCCTTCCCGGCCTCATGGGATTGAGGGGCAACGTGTTCGGCTCCCTGGGCTCGAGAATTTCAACGAGGCTGTACATAGGTGACCTGGAGCCGTCCATAAAAGAGAAGCACGTTTCGAACAACATACTTCTCAGCATCGTCGCTTCATCCCTCCCGGCATTCATCCTCTGGCTCATTTCCGTCATCAAGCTGCGGAGCCCTGCGCTTGACGCCCTTGAGATAGTTGTTTCGTCCAGCGTTTTTATCGGGTTAATTCTCGGAATAGCAACTGCCTGGGTCGTCATTCTCGCTTTCAGGAGAAAGATTGATCCGGATAATGTTGCAGGGCCTGCCATAACCACAATTGCAGACATGGTATCAATTCCGGGCCTTATCCTGTTCATCATCCTCTTTGAGAAATTCAGCAGCATGGTTCACCTTCTCTTCATACTCGTCCTGATCTTCCTGACTGCGTCAACCCTCAACATCTGGAGGTTCGAGGAGAGAAGCATTGCCAGAGAGGTGTTCACAATCGTAACGATTCTTGCGGTCTTCCAGAGCTTCACCGGCGCAACCCTTCAGACCTTCAGCCACATCATCTACAGCTCCCTGATTCTGAGCTTTGCATACCCGGCAATCATAGGCAGCCTTGGAAATTACGGGAGCGTAATCGCCGCCAGAACGTCAACAAAGCTCCACCTGGGTGAGATAACCGGCAGAATTACGGGAGACGACCTTAGAGAAATTCTGTCCTTCGCATCGATCTCACCCATCCTCTCCGTTCTGATCGTAATACTCTCCTGGCTCCTGGCGTCTCTCACCGGTTTACCAGTGGAGTCCCTCATTTTCTGGAAAATCGTCCTGATATTTGCCTCAGTCTACATCCCGCTCAGCGTTGCGATAATGCTGCTCTCCTACCACATATCAGTTCTCCTTTACAACAGAAGAATTGATCCGGACAACGGCGGAATACCGGCGATAACAACAATCGCAGACCTGGCAGGCACCTTCGCCATAGCCTTTATTGGATACGTTATACTAAAAATATAAATAATAGAAAGTTTTAAAATTACATCTTTGCCGCAAGCCTGATGTCCTCTTCTGTAACAGTCTTTCTTCCAGCGTGCTTGGCAATCTGGACTGCCTTTCTGGCAATCTCCAGAGCCTTCTCCTCCATGAGGTCTCTCATAACCTCTACTGCATCCTCACTAACTCTCTCGGCACCAGCCTTCCTTATCAACCTGTCCACTGGTGCAGCAGGCAACTCAGCCATAGTATCACCTCAAGTCAAATTATCACCTTCAAATATATAACATTTTCGCAAAATCAGAGCAGGAAGCCATATCGAGATCTGGAAAATGTTCATGCCCCAATCTCAAGACCACCAAAACTGGCCACTCAACATGATGATCCGAACATGAGCTGAAGTAGGATTGCAACTCTGAAGTCGTGGCATAATTGGTGAGTTGTCTGGAGCGATTTGCTGAACCTTATTTTTCAATCAGCTCGCTGAGCACTTCATTTAAAGAGTGGTATGTTTTCCGCGCTAGACCTCCTGAGCGCGGAGCCGAGTGGAAAAGGAGACACAAAAGAAGAAAACGTACTCAAGTCTCCGTTAATTTTATTAGACAGTTTTGTTATAATCGAGATAATGTCTCAGGACTTTGACCTCGAGTTCGAGCTTGAGAGCATAATCCCCAGGCTTGAGGGGCTCAGGAGCCTTGTAGTTTATGACTCGCAGTATGTTGTGAGGAGCCTGATTTTTTACCATATCGTACCTTACTTCTCCTCCAAGAAACTCTTCATAGCCGTCTATTCGGATACGATGATGAGGAGAATTTACAGAACATACAGGTCGATACCTGACAAGGACGTGGCTTCGCTCCTCGATAATGCCAACATAATCAAGGTGGGGATGCACGAAAATACACCATTCGGAAATCTCTACATGTTCATTGATATCCGCTCAGACTGGTGGGATGAGCTGGTTGAAATTCTGGAGAAGTTTGAAGAATCGAGCCTACTTCTGTTCCACGGCTTCTCGCTCCTTCCGCTTGTGTACGGAGATGACGCATGGAAGCACATGATGACGATCTTCGACGCCCTGCCAGATGAGATCACGTTCATCAACAAGGTGTCCTCATCCCTCTACAGTGAGGAAATGAAACGTTTTATGGAGCGTTTCAACGACGTTGTAATCAGAATAAGGAGGGAAGATGACTTTCTGAGTCCCGGTGGAGTTCACTGGATTGGTGTCGAGCAGAGCATAGCCTTTGACGTCAGGCCGGGGTATGCGAGATACAAAATCGGTGAGGATGGGAGACTTGTCAGAATTTAAGGCTTTGCAACCCCCTCACTCAAGAAGGATGAGCGAGATAGACGTCTGATCCCCAAGCTTCACACCTAGATCCGAAACCTTCAGACCAAGAGATGAAAGAGATGGTCGTACCTCATGACTTTTCTGACATGCTTCGTTCTTTTCATAGCTGCATTCCTCACAGAGGTCGCAGCCTCCAGGGAATAGAGCGAAGGCGAGCGGGTACTCTGCCAGCACTGCTCTTTCGAAGGCGACGACGACCTTCTGAGCCTTCTTCTTTGTTTCCATGTACTTAAAAGGTTCAAAGCGATATCGGAACAGTATTGCCCTGGAGTAGCTTTTCAGGAAGTTCTCGTACTCATCCGGAACGTTTGGAGGGCAGGAATACCGCTTCCCGTAGTAGCTGCACCCAAATCTGCACTTCCACCTGGTTCTCACGTCAACTCTTAGATTCTCTGTGCTTATCTCACGAACTTCAACAACTTCAAGCCCTTCGGCGTTCGAGAGCTCGAGGAGCATTCCGGACAGCTTTTCGAAGTCCATGCAGTACCATTTATCACCCTTAAATAATACCTTCGAAACTGTAGGGGTTGTAGGTCACGAACTTCAGGATTGCTATGAACACTGAAATCACCAGCACCGCCTGCTTGAGACTGTTGTAATCAACGACCATGATCTTCGAAATTAAATCCCCATCTCTGTACAGCTTTCCGTTCTGGATGGTTGCCAGCATCCAGGCAATCCCCACAGCACTTGATAGGACGCCTATCAGCAGCAGAATTTCCGTGTAGGCTGAGAGAGCAAAGCTGAATCCCGTTCCGAAAATGGGTACAAAGTCGGTGACATGATGAAGACAGCACGCCACCATGCTCCCAGCAGATATTCCGCCGGTGGCGACGCTCTTGCATGACTGGTGAAAGGCTCTGATGTGGGTGTACAGAGCCATCTGGGTGCCGAACCCCAGATCTATTGCGATGATGTAGTACCAGTAGTTCCGGAAGTTCCACAAAGTACCCTCGATTCCAGAAGTCAGATAATTGACAGCAACGTAAAAGACGATGAGGGACAGAGAGGCGATGAGACCGTTTCTGACTCTCCTGTCCACCTTCATACTTTCCACTCCAGAATCCTCGTCCCTTCTATCCCGGAAATCACCAGTTTGAAAGTTCTGAAGCGCTTGATGTCTTTGATGGCCTCCTCTGGAAACTCCATGACCCCCATTCTGTGGTGACCCCAGGAGTTGCTATCTTCCTTCCATGCGAGGGGCGAATACCTTTTGCCTCCAACTTCCAGCACCGTCAGATTCAGAAGGTCATACTGATACAGGTCCCCGGAGTGTGTGTCCAGACGGAGGTAGAAGGATGTCAGTTTCAGATCCGGATATTTGGGGTTCAGGAATGCAGCGGTTATCTGTATGGATTCGCCGTAGCTCACTTTCACCAGATCCTCATCACTGAGCCTGTCTCCCCTCGAGACATAGCCATAGGCAACCGCAATTATCCCCAGTACCACCAGAAGGGCGGCCAGCTTCATTGATTTTCCAACCATGTTTTACACTTGGTGAAAAATGAGTATTTATTGCTTTTGCCACTACCCATTTTTTTCGCACAATCATCTACAGCGGAAAAGGGTTAAATTCTAGTTTGGCTTACGTGAATACATGCGTGATTACAGGATATTCACTACCGGCGCTATTCTCCTTCTGGCAGTCTGGGCAGGATACAATATCTACATGAGTTACACGTCACCATCGTACTGTCCAGTGGGAAGTCACAGCATCTACAGCTACTCGAATCTTTTACCGATTCTCCTCATCCTGATCCTGGCATTTTCGCTGCTACCCGGATCGAAATCACGATCCAGGCCTTCGTCAAAGCTTTCAATGTCCTCAGGACAGCACAGATTAGCTGGGAACAATTCTGATTTGGATGTCAAATTAGACGCTATCAGAGCGAACAGCAGGGGGGACCCCGGAGAAGAAGCCACGCAAAATGGAGGTGTCCACGGAGATGTCCAACCAAAAGACATTCTGTCCATTATCAGAGAGAACCCGGGGATAACTCAGGAGGAGCTGAGAGAAGTCACAGGGTACTCCGCATCGAAAGTTAGCGTTCAGGTCAGGGAACTCGAAGAGAGAGGCCTGATAAGGAGAGAAAAGCATGGAAGAACGTTCAGGATATATCCTGAGTAAGAAGGGAGAAGACAAAAAGAAGTACGATAAAGCAGCAGCCCGATACGATTACTTCGAATTTCCCATGGAGGTTCTTGCATTCTCCAGATGGAGGAGGCTCCTCTTTGCGAAAGTTGAAGAATTCGTAGGAGCTGGGGCAGCAGAATCAGAAAGAGGCGAGGAAAAGTTAATTCTAGAAGTTGGAGTGGGCACCGGAAAAAACATGCCATACTATGGAACTGGAGAGTATATAGGAATCGACATCAGCCGAAAGATGCTTGAAAAGTCTAAAAAAAGGACGGAGAGGATTGGAAGGAGAATAGACCTCGTCCAGTGCGACGCAGAGCTGCTGCCATTCAGGGATGGGGTCTTTGATGCCATAATTTCCACCTACGTTTTCTGCTCTGTTGAGAACCCGGTAAGGGGGCTTAAAGAACTTTACAGAGTCTTAAGACCTGACGGGCGAGTTTTCTTTCTGGAGCACATGAGGTGTGAGAACGAAATAGGTGGAAAGATTCTGGATGCACTGAATCCCATTGCAAGGTCATTCGGCCCAGAGATAAACAGAAGGACGGTCGATAACATAAAAAAGGCAGGGTTCAGAATTGCTGAAGAGAGATGGCTGCTGACGTCAGTTTTCAGATTCATCGTGGCTGAGAAGTCATAATTGTGTCTCAAAGCCCTTAAGTCCTTGAATCACTAAAAAATCAGTACAGTACTCCATCTGTAATCCGATAAACCACCAGAAAGCCGTCATCTCCGTCCAGCTCCTCGTAACTTTCGATTTTGGCATCTATACCCTCCAGATCCATTAAAATGTCCTCGAAATAGTCATAGACTCCACAAGAGCGGCAGAAAGGGCCGTAAAACTTCACATAAACCCTGTCTCTCTCATGCCTGACGTATTCGGCCACAGCCTCGGGTGAATGATACCTGTTGAATTTTTCGATGCTCTCCTTGAACTTCAGGAGATTCGTATATTCGACATTTCCGCTATAACCCCGCTTCTCAATCCACCTCTTGATATAGGGACACGAAACTTTCACTTTCCAGAATTTCTCGGCAAATCTGAGTCCTTTCTCCACAACCATTGATGCGTAACCCTTCCCCTCCTCTCCCCTCGCAGTAAAGGTGGCAATCAGGTGGATTACGGTATCGCCATTTTCTTCAGCCTGTTTATCGTGTGAACTCTGCGTACTTCCAGTACCCCCCATATACACCTCATACTCAATCCAAGAAAGGGTTCTTCCCCCGTCTCTATCCACCAGTTTTATCTTCCCCTCCACCCAGACATCCATGAATAAACTGGTTCTGAAATCGATTTAGCAGTTTTGCCTAAAATTTTCAAGATGATGGCAAGCTTCACTGCACGTTATCCGTAATGATGGGAGCACGGATGAATCAGCTCAATCAACTCCTTATCGAACACGTCTTTAGCCCTGACAGGGCCGTTCAGGTACCCAAGCTCCAGCATGGCGTCCACCAGCCTCATGGTACTGTCAACATACTCCCCAGGGAGCGATGCGCAGTACTTTGGGCTCATTTTAAGCATTCTTCTGATGTCATCCTGGCTGAGGAGGCCGTTGAAGGTGCTGAATATAACCTTAGACGATAGCTCGTAAGCCTTCATGAATTCACACGCCCATTCGTGCTTTATCAGAAAATCCATCAGAAACTCTTCTTTCAGGAATTTATCCCTGACGACAATCCCGTAGCTTGGGTTAAAGCTCCAGAGCGCGTCTGGAGGAACTATGATTTCAGCCCCAAACTTCACTGCCAGAACGGCCAGGCTCGGGGTGCCGCAGACAGCGTCAAGCTTACCGTCCACGAAGTCTTCCAGTATGAAGTCTGCCCAAGAGTAATTCACTATCTCAAAGTCCAGACTTTTGCCGACATTTCTCAGGATTACGTCGTGGATGCTTCCCCTGGACGGGACTCCTACTCTCTTCCCCTCAAGTTGCCTCAAAGCATCTCCACCCAGCTCCAAATAGCTTTTGCCCCTTCCTGCTATCACCGTTCCCTCCACATGCCCTCCAGCGATGCATACGATGTCAACACCCCTTTCTATTCCCATGATTGCTGGTGGAAGCCCAATGTATGCCAGATCTATCTTCCCATCCTCAAAGGCCCTTACAATCTCAGGCCCCGTCCCGAAAAGCTTCCACTCTGCCTTCACAAGTTTCAACTCCCTTAAGATGTGAGATGTGTGGTATGCGGTCGAGAGAAACCCAATCCTGAGTTTACCTGAACCGTTCACCCAACTCACCCTATCGCCTCCATGAACCTCTCCTTTATCTGGACTGCCTTCAGCGGGATGGTTGGAACGCTCGCATTGCCAGGCTTTGCCAGCGTATGGATGAATTTAGTACCTTTTGCTTTAAGAAGCTGCACCACCTCATCAGGCTCAGTGCTCCTGAAGGTCTTTTCAAATCCGGCAGCAACAGCCAGAAGCTGCAAGTCCGCAGTTGCTGCGGCACTCATCTGATTCCCTGTGCTTCCGTAAGCAGCATTGTCGACGACGAGAATTGTGAGTCCCTCAGCTCCGGAATTTATGGCGGTGAAAAGAGTGGAGGGGTTCATGAGGATCGCCCCGTCCCCCTCGATCACCACCACTTCCTTGCCAGCAAGAGCCAGACCGAGACCTATAGATGAGGCGAGGCCCATGCTTCCGAGCATGTAAAAGTTGGTGGGCTGGTCAAGAATGCTGTAAAGTTCTCTGCTTGGATAGCCTATATTTGACACCACCGTCCTGCCGGCAAGCTCATCCTTGATGCCCTTTAAGATCTCGTATCTCGTATATCTCGCTTCTCCAGCCGGCAATCTAATGTGCTTTTCTGGAACTTCAGGGCGCCGGAAGGATAGGTCAGGCATGGAAGTCCAGACGTCGGGCCTTAAGAGAATGGCCTTCACCTTCTCTTCCTCATATGCCTCAGCTACAGCATTTTCAAGCTCATCCACGTTTTTTCCGTCAAAAACCATGTGTTCGATGCCCAGAGCGTCAAGCAGGGCTGGCAATCTTTCTCCCATTGGCCTCTGAGCCTCGATTGCCTCGCCATAAACACCCCGCCAGCTTATCAGGATGGGAAGAGGCATCTGGTAGCAGAAGGTAAGGCTCATCAGAGCGTTAATGCAGTTCCCGAAGCCTGAGCTCTGAATGATCATGAGGGGTCTTCGCCCAGCCATATAAAGGCCAGCAGCGATGCCTACGCCTTCTTCCTCTCTGCTGAGGGTCAGCGAGTCAAAGCTCTGGTTTGCGAGATGAATCAGCCTTTTGATTTTCTCACAGGGTAGATAGAGGATATAGTCGATGCCAGCATTTTTCAAAGCAGACAAAACATCTTCTTCCATGTCACATCCTCCTTTCTTTTCCCTCAATCAACCATCAATCGACCATTACGATCGCAGAATTGCCTCAAGATCTGCCTCATCCTCTACGACATAGTCCGGTTTTGGCCTCCTAACCCTATAGTCTTTTTTCAGTCTTCTGAGCCCCGCACCTGTCACATTCAGCAAAACTCTCCCCTTCAGATTTGACTTCAGGAGGGCTGCCAGAGCCACCTCCGCTGCAGGGTACAGGCCTATTCCATAAGTATCTCTGAACAGTTTTCCTGCCTCCTTAGCCTCTTTTTCCGAGGCTGAAACGGCAAAGCCACGCGTTTCTTTCAGTATGTCGTACAGTCCACCCCTCATGGAGTACAGAGGGTTCTTGTTGGTGAGAACCTGAGCATAAACCACATCCAGAGGATCGTAATCGTAAGCTCCAATCTCCCTGCTCTTATCTCGCCACGCATCGACTATCGGCGTAAAGGGCTCATTCTGGGCAACGGCAATCTTAGGAAGACTATCAGCCAGTCCAGCATTCAAAAGTCTCTTTGATCCCTCGTAGAACGCTATGGCTCCGGTTCCGCTCCCCACAGCCTGAAAGTAAATGTCGGGGAGAAAGCCATAGGTTTCAAGAAAAGCGTAAGCCAGAGTTGCCAGAGCATCCCTCCTTGCCACGTTTCTGCCTCCTCCCTCGTACTTTATACCCTTCAGCTCCGCAAATTTCTTTGCGAGGTTTGATGCATCGCTGTATGAGCCCTTAACCATTATCAGCATTGCGTTATCACTCTTTTCATGGCAGAAAACGCACTCAAAAACCCGCTCGGGGACGAAAAGGTACACATTTATGTCCTCATAGTGCGAAAACGCGAGAAAGGCGTTGGCTGTGTTTCCCACCGATGCCAGGGCTATGTCTTCCCCCCTTTCTGCTGCATAGCGCAAAGAAACCACCGCTTCGATTTCTTTGAATGTGCACGTAACCAGTTCAGCACCAATTTCGGGAAAGTAGCCGTGGAATGCGATATACACATCCGTCCCAGCTTCAGAGCTGAGTTCCGGGCTCTTGAACAGAACAGGCTTCCCGCGGTAATCGTTCTTACCCTCTACAGGCAGCCAGTCTGCGTATCTCCAGACTCCATCCCCATTCGGACGGAGAGGCGACGTATATTCCGTTGAAATTAGGGAAGAGCATCTGTCAGGACATAAGAACGCAAAACCTTGATCCTGAAACTTCAACCCACAGCTTCTGCAGACGAGGTGATACTTCATCAGACTAGCTAGCAGATCATGATTTTAAAAATCTTCTCGACTCGGTTCTTTCCGGGCTTAAAAATTATTTCGCTCACAGTTCAACTCTCAGTAAATCCTAAGCTTTTGGAACTAAAGGGAACCTAAAAAAGCAGCGACCAAAAGAGTTGAAAAGCTGGAAGCGTATCGTCATCCATGCTCAGCAAAGCTGCCGAAATTCTGATAAACGCAAAGCATGCTGTCGTGCTTACCGGAGCGGGTATATCTGCTGAAAGCGGAATACCCACCTTTCGGGGAAAAGACGGGCTGTGGAACCGCTACAGACCAGAAGAGCTTGCAACTCCCGAGGCGTTCGCAAGAAATCCGAAGCTGGTCTGGGAGTGGTACGCCTGGAGGATGGGCATCATTTTTTCCGCAAAGCCAAGCAGAGCGCATAGAGCCATTGCAGAAATGGAGGAGAATGGAATAATCAAGGCAGTCATAACCCAGAACGTTGACGACCTCCACGAGAGGGCAGGCAGCAGAAATGTGCTTCACCTCCACGGCGAGATAGCCAGGATCACATGCTCGAGCAGGCAGTGCGATTATTCCATCAGGGTAAAAGAACCTCCAGAAATCAACCCACTTCCAGAGTGTCCTGAATGTGGAAGCCTGCTTCGACCGGGAGTTGTCTGGTTCGGGGAAGCGCTGCCTGCAGACGTTTTACGGGATGCAATGGAGCTGTGCGAGAAGAGCGATGTGATACTCGTCGTTGGAACGTCTGCGGTCGTCCAGCCGGCAGCGTCGCTGCCGCTAATCGTGAGGAGGAATGGTGGAACGATAATCGAAATCAATCCAGACGAGACGCCTCTCACACCCTTCAGCCTGAGCATTCGAAAGCCTGCATCCGCACTGGAGGAGATTTCAAGACTCCTTTAATCTGTTTGGGTTTATCAGCCCTTTGTAATCAAATCCACATCAATCCTGGCAGCGGCGAGTTCAGGAACGTCGCCAGCCATGGCAATAACACCATCCTTAATAACAACCGCTGCTGTCACGTATCTCCTGGCACCTTCCCAGAAGGATTCCAGAGCCTCTTCAATTTCCTGCTTCCCGTAATCTGTCCTGATTACATTCCCCAGCGCAGTTGCAAAAGCATCAGCCACGCTGGCGTCGTATCCAAACACAGTTGCCGCATCTGCATCCCCAAAGCTTATCGACGGGCCTATCCTGCCGCTCGACGTGCATACAGCCTTAATTCCATCTTCAGGGTAAACTCTGAAGGCTATGCTTTTTTCGCTTCCGGCATAAACTCCGATGGTCAGCGGTTCGTCAATACGCATTGCTATATCGCCACCATTGTCGACCACGGCAAAGCTCGCCCCCTCTTCAACCATTCTCTCAACAGCATACTCCGCAATTGTTCCTGCAACGGCAGCCATGGGGCCTACTCCAGCCAGCTTCGATGCCCTGCACATCCTCTCCACGATCTCGCCCTGGCAATCGTAGGGCTCGAGAGTGGAATAAAAAAACGGGTCTCTTTTAATGAAATCCTCTATTCTCTTCCTGGCCTCAAGCATCGCCTTTTTCGCCACTTCAAAGTGCTCATCGCTCTCTGCCAGCACAGTTGCTACCGTCTCCCTGTGCCTGAAGCGATAGCGTCTGTACCTCACAGACATCATTCAGCCAGGCTGAGGGCTGAAAGCGGGCAAACCGCAACGCAGACTCCGCAGCGTATGCACTTCTCTGCTTCAACGACAACCTTCATGTCTTCGGCTACACTGAACACATCAACGGGACATATGCTTATGCAGGCCCCGCAGTGAACGCAGCGCTCCTCGTCCCTCTCTATTCCCCCCTCGATCTTCACCGCCTCAACCCCGAAGGCCCTGAACTTCTCCATCACTTCATCCACCTTCGCATCCTCGACCTCGATGATGATTTCCCCCTGCCTTGCTCCAACGCTGGCCTTGATTATGTTGAGCAGAGCGCCGGTTTCTATGGCGGTTTTAGCTATGATTGGCTCCCTAACCGATTTCGAATCGTATTTGAGCAGTACCATCATCGCGACTCACCCCACCAGAAGCTTGCTCAGGTCTTCGCTGGTCACGAGCCCCACAACCTTTCGCCTGGCATCAACCACGGGAAGGGCCGAAATGCTGTGCTGCTCCATTTTTCTTGCCGCCACCTCGATGGGCTCGTCAGGAAGCGCTGTTATAACCTTTCGAGTCATTATCTCCGAGACGCTTCCAGTCTTTCCAGTGGCAACGGCCTTTGCGATGTCCCATGAGGTCACGATCCCTATCAGAACTCCCTGGTCGTCAACCACAGGCAGGTGGTTCACGTTATTCGTAATTATGATCTGCGATGCATCCTGAACGCTCGTCGTTTCCCTGATTGTTATGGCCTTCTCCATGACGCTCTTCACGACCTTAACTTCCTTGTGCCTGAGGGGCTTGAACACCTCCCTCTGGGGAATTCTGTCCACGGGCATGCTCAGGAAGAACTCCGCTTCCTCTATCATCCTCTTCAGCTCCTCCGCAATCCTGATGGAGTGGTGGTAGCTTGACAGCGGCGATACCCTCACTTCCTCTCCGTTTATCTCCACCTTCCCGCTTTTCAGCTCCGCATAGCTCACCTTCCTGACCACTGGCCTGTCTCTCCGGGGAACCCCGAAGTCTATTATGGTGGTCTCAATCCTGTCGTCTGTGATGCCGGTAGCCTCCGCCATCTCTGCATCCAGAATCGGAATGGGGATGCCTATGCCAACGAAGAGGGTTGTGCCGTAGCCCGGAAACGTTGCACCTCTGAGCCACTCAGCACTCATCTCCTTCAGGTTCCCCTTCACCATCAGCGTTCCAAATGGCGGTGCGTGCTGGGTGCCCTCTCCAATGACGTATCCCTTAGCGCCACCAAGAAAGATGCGGGTTCCGACGCCTATCGTTCGATATTCGGGATCGTTGTTTAATGGTGAGAGCTCGCCAACCCCAGCAAATGTGACGTTGCCGAAGTTCGGAAGCAGAGTACCCATGTATGTCTTAAGAACCCGGTCAGAGGAGTTCGTGGCCGCTCTGTAGCGCTGGTACGCATTTCTCGGGTTCACCATCACCGCCTGGTTCACGTCTTCCAGCCCTATCTCCGTAACTATCTCCTTGCGGGGATAGCAGTCAGTCCCGTATGCTGTTGCCCTCAGCTCCACCTCCCTGCCCCTCACCAGGTCTTCAATCACGTGACCTCCGCCGTACTCCATCCCCCTCGTCTCTGAAAGCTGCGTAACGCCAAGGTACGCATCTACGGCAGCGACGCCCGTATAAGCCTCAACGTCGTTGAGCCAGACCCTCTGCATTTTTATTGGCGGATCTGAGTGTCCGAAGTTGAAGAATACGCCAGAGGAGCACATGGCTCCGAACGTTCCGGTTGTAACGACGTCAACCTCTTCAGCAGCCTTCTCAGCACCAAGCTCCGCCACGATTTCCTTCATTTCCAGAGCGGTTACAACGGTAGCGCTGCCCTCCTTAATCTTCTGGTTAATTTCCTCAACGGTTTTAACGGCTTTCACGGAGCCAACTACTGCACCAAGCATATAAAGATATCGCATTTTCCATAACTCAGATATTACAACTGATAATTAAGAGGTCGGGCAATTCGAAGCAGACTGCTGACGCAATTAGATACCGATTAATCAGGTTAAATTTTGGCAGGAACTTTGCAGGGGTTTATTTGACAAAACTTAAATAATCCAGCCAGAAACTGGCTTCTGATTTGGGGTAAATTTCAGCTGAATAAAATTTTAGCGTCACAGGGACGAGAGGGGTGAGAAGGTGTCGAGGCTTGGCGAGCATCCTATAGTGGATTTTGATAGAGGTCGGGAGGTCACAATATACTTCAACGGAAAGCCGATAAAGGCTTATGAGGGTGAAACCGTTGCTGCTGCTCTTTACGCTGCTGGTATCAGGGTTTTCAGCCGCTCTTTCAGGTTTCACCGCCCCAGGGGCTTTTTCTGTGCAATAGGCAAGTGTTCTGCATGCATGATGGAAGTTGATGGGATTCCCAACGTCAGAATATGCAAGGTTTACGTGAGAGACGGAATGCAGCTTCGAACGCAGAATTCGCTTCCAAATGCTGAGAGTGACGTATTCGGCATACTTGACTCGATGATTGACCGCTTCTTCCCGCACGGAAGCCACTACAAGAAATTTAACAGGCCAAGGTTCGTCAGAGAGCTCGTAACAGCACAGATGAGGAAGTTCACCGGTATGGGAGAGTTTCCGAAGTCCGAGCTCAATGAGAAGGGAGAGTATGAGGAGATCGAGACGGACATCGCCGTCATTGGTGGCGGCCCTGCCGGTCTGTCCGCTGCCATTTATGCCGGCAGAACTGGAGCGAAGGTCGTTCTGATGGACGAGAACCCGTACCTCGGAGGGCAGCTCATCAAGCAGACCCACCGTTTCTTCGGCAGTGGAAGGCACATGGCGGGGACGAGAGGCATAAGAATCGGAGAGATCCTCAAGAAAGAGCTTTACGAGCTGCCCAACGTCGATATCAGAACAGAGACGAAGGTCTTCGGGATATATGACGGAGTTGTTGCTGCTGTTGAAAAAGACCGGAAGCTCCTGAAGGTTAAGCCCAGGAAGATAATCGTAGCCACGGGCGCCTACGAAAGGACTCTCATCTTCGAGAACAACGACCTCCCGGGCGTATACGGAGCTGGCGGAGTCCAGACCCTCATGAACGTCTACGGCATAAAGCCCGGAGAGAGAGGCCTTATCGTTGGTTCGGGAAACGTTGGCCTCATTCTTACGTATCAGCTCATGCAGGCTGGCGTTGAGGTCGCAGCCATCGTTGAAGCGATGCCGAGGGTTGGCGGCTACTTCGTCCACGCTGCCAAGGTAAGAAGGCTTGGCGTACCCATATACACCAGGCACACCATAAAGAGGGCGATAGGGAAGAAGAAGGTTGAAGGGGCTGAGATAGCAAGGCTTGATGAGAACTGGTGCGTTGTGGAGGGAAGCGAGAGGAGAATAGACTGCGATTTCATCTGCGTTGCTGTTGGACTGAGCCCTGCCCACGAACTGCTCTATCATGCCGGCGTCGAGATGAGGTTTATACCCGAACTCGGCGGCTTCGTGCCGGTGAGAAACCGCTATGGAGAGACGACGAAGCCGGGAGTTTACGTAGCCGGAGACGTTGCCGGCATTGAGGAGGCGACGGCTGCGATGATGGAGGGCAGGATTGCGGGGCTTGATGCGGCCATCAAACTCGGCTACGGCGATGACGAGACGGTGAAGCTGAGGGATGAGATAGTGGAAGACCTTGATGAATTCAGAAAGGGGCCCTTTGGCGAAAGAATCGTTGCCGGCCTTAAGAAAATCGTTGTGGAGGGATAGACATGGCGGATACGAAGTATCTCGAGAGGGGTTACCTTGAGAATGACGAGCTGCCTCCTCCGCCCAGTGAGGAGAGGCTTGCAGACAAGAGGCCGGTTGCCTACATTGAATGCCCCCAGCCCATACCCTGCTCTCCCTGCTTCGAGTCGTGCAAGTATGATGCCATCAAGATGGACAACATCAACGACCCTCCGGAGGTCATCTACGAGAACTGCATAGGCTGCATGGCGTGCATAAGGGTGTGCCCGGGGCTTGCCATCTTCATGCTTCACATAAAGGACGGTAAGGGCTACGTGACGCTGCAGTACGAGTTCATACCCTGGCTGAAGAAGGGTGACAGGGTGAAGCTCCTCAACAGAAAGGGCGAGGAGGTGGGAGAAGGTGTTGTGACGTGGGCTCTACCACCGGAAAGAAACGATAGAACCCAGCTCGTCACGGTTGAGATCCCGAAAGAGCTGATTTTTGAAGTAAGGGCGGTAAAGAGGTGGGAGCAGTGAAGGACAGGAAGATTGTTTGCAGGTGTGAGGATCTGACTGAAGAGGAGATAATCCACGCAATCGAGGAGGGATACGATAATCTTGAAAGCCTCAAGAGGTACACTGGCGCCACAACAGGCTCCTGTCAGGGTAAAGGGTGTTTGATGCACATAATAAGAATTCTGAGCCAGAAAACAGGAAAGAGCCCTGATGAGATTGGGCTTACGACCCAGCGCCCGCCGGTGAATCCTGTCCCCCTTTTCCTGCTTGCAGAGGGTGATGAGAAATGAAAGTCGCAATTGTTGGCGGAGGCGTGGTTGGACTTTCAGCAGCTTACTTCCTGGCCAGAGAGGGTGTCGACGTTACCGTTTTCGAGCAAAAATATCTGCTTTATGGTGCCAGCGGGAGAAATTCAGGTGGAATAACGGCTATGCACGATAATGAAGTGATGATCGAGCTGGCGAGGAGGAGCATTGAGCTTTACGAGATGCTTCCCTCCGAAGTTGAGTTCAACTTCCTGTTCAGGCAGGATGGATACATAAAGGTGGCCGCCACAGGTGGAGACCTTGACGCCCTCCGGGAGGAGGTAAGGCTCCAGAACTCACTGGGCGTCAAATCCAGAGTGATTGATGCATACGAGGTTAAGGACTTCATACCCGATTTCAACGAGGAATCTATTGTTGGAGGAGCCTACGACCCTTCAGGCGGCGTTATATTCCCCTGGCCGGTGATATGGGGTCTCGCCAAGGGTTGCAGAGAGCTTGGAGTTGAAATCAGAGACAACACTGAGGTAAAAGATATTATTGTGGAAAATGGCAGGGTAGAAGGTGTTGTTGCTGGCGACGAGACTTTCAGGGTGGACTACGTCATCAACGCAGCCGGAGCCTGGAGCAATAAAGTGAGCAGCATGGCAGGAGTTGAGCTGGGCAACAGGATCATCAAGGAGGAGATATGCGTAACAGAGAGCCTGAAACCCTACCTCAACCAGTATTTGCTGGATGTGACGACAGGCGTTTACCTTAGCCAGTCCATGAGGGGAGAGATCGTTGGCGGAATTCTGGGAAGCGAAACAGACAGCCTTTCAACGAATTCAACTCTCGAGTTCGTGTTCAGGTACTCGAAAAGAGCTATAGAGCTGATTCCCAAGCTTAAAGGCCTCACACTCCTGAGGCAGTGGGCCGGTGTTTACGATGAGGGAAAGGATGGGTTGCCAGTTGTGGGCGAAACGAAGGTTGATGGGTTCGTCCAGGCGAATGGATTTGGAAAGGCAGGAATGAGTGTTGGGCCTGCAGTCGGAGAAGAGCTGGCCAGGCTGATTTTAAAGGGAAGATCGGAAAAATTAGCTGCGTTCGGCCCTGAAAGGTTTAACTCTTAAAATATTTTTCAGGCTTTCTTTTTCTTTTTCAGAACCTCCTCCAGCCTTCTCTCAAGAGGTTCCTCGTGAGTGTACGGGCACATCAGGTAGTGCTCCACAGCCTTTGCTATGGCGTCCTTTGTTGCGCTCTCACCGGTCTTCTTCTTGAGCTCCTCGAGCACATCCTCTGGCAGCACAGTCTGAGCATGAACGATCTTAACCATCTCTCCTCACCACCTATAATAATAATGAGTAACAAGTATTAAAAGTTTTCTGGTGAGGAATAAAATTTTAGTAGCTCGAAAAATTATCTAATTTATAGTTTTATAAATATCACAAATCACCAATAAGCCTTCTGAGCTGGGCAATGACGTTATCTATCCTTTCATTTGCTGTACCAAGGTAATTTTCAGGCTGCAGCAGTTTTTCAAGTTCTTCATGGCTGAAATACCTGGAAATTCGATCATCAGATTTCAAGGCATCCTGTAATGAAACGTCCTCCTCATGAGCCACCATGGACGCCTGCCTCAATATTTCATGAGCCTCCTGACGTGGCATGCCTCTCTTTGTCAGCTCAATCATAACCGCCTCGCTCAGATTCAGGCCCTTCTGAGCTTCAAGATTTCTCCTTATATTGTTGTGGTTCAGCCTGAGTGAAGAGAGAACTTTCGCCATTTTAACGAGTATGTGGTCTGCAAGCACCGATGTTTCTGCAAGAATTATGCGCTCTGCCGAGGAATTTGTCAGGTCTCTTTCCTCCCAGAGTATGGAGCTCTGGTGCATTGGTTCAACAAAACCCCGTATAACCCTTGCGATACCGCATATCTGCTCGCTGTCTATGGGGTTCCTCTTGTGGGGCATTGTGGAGCTCCCGACCTGCCTCTCCTCAAACTTCTCCATGAGCTCAGCGGTTTCGGCTCTCTGCAGTAGCCTTATGTTTGTGGCGATTTTTTCGAGGGTTGATGCGATGGCTGCGAGGAAGGAAACGTACTCGATGTAGATGTCTCTCGGGATTATCTGGCTGCTGATTATGGCAGGCTTCAATCCGAGAATTCTCATAACTTCTTTTTCGATCTCAAGGCCATCTCTGCCAAAGGCGGCCTGCGTACCAACTGCTCCGCTCATCTGACCCACAAGGATTCGATTCTCCATCTCCTTCAGCCTTTCGTAATGTCTTCCCATCTCAGACGCCCATAAAGCAAAGCGAAAGCCGTATGTGGTTGGAAGGGCTGCCTGACCGTGGGTTCTGCCAAGACAGACTACATTCCTGTGCTCTTCAGCCAGTCCGATAAGCAGTCTGATCACCTTCCTTATTCTGACCTCCAGCAGCTTTAGGGAATCGCGGAGCTGGAGTGCGGTTGCGGTGTCGATTATGTCGTTTGATGTGGCTCCAAAATGGACGAATCTGCCGGCATCTCCGGCAACCTCAGTTATGGCCCTGACAAGAGCCATGATGTCGTGCTTTATCTCATCCTCAATCTCTCTCACTCTGGCCGGAGTTATTTTCAAAGCCCGCCTTTTTACCTCCTCAGCCTCCGCCTCGCTCAGGTAGCCCTTTCTGGCAAGAGCTTTGAGGAGGGCAACCTCTACCCTAATCATCCTCTTTATCTTGCTGTCCTCGCTCCAGATCCTCTTCATCTGCTTCGTTCCGTAGCGGTAATCGATGGGGTGAACGACCGGATAGCTCATCACAGAGGGGATACAAAAAAGGTTTAAAAAACCTTTCAAAGGCTAAGGCGGGAATCGACTTCCTTCACGGCATCTCTGACGCAGAAGTACTCTCTTTTGACCTTCTTGAGGTACTTACACCTCTTTCCTGTATATCCGCTGATGCAGAGCTGGCAATCCTCTGGGAAAACCCTTTTTACACCCAATCCGTATTTTTCAGCCAGAATTTCGAGGACTGTCATCTTCACCACCCCGAAGGGTCGTTGATTAATCGTCCCTACTGGTTTTAAAGGTATCCTTGCCTGACACTTAGCCTCCTGAAATTAAGTTTATGTATCCGGAATCAGTATCAGCGTTCAATGAAGTTCAGGGTGACTGCAGAGCTCAACAGCGCCAGAACCGGCATTGTCAGAACAGAGCACGGAAGCTTCGAAACTCCCGCATTCGTCCCCGTTGCAACTCTCGCAGCGGTAAGAGGGCTTGATGGCAGAGACCTGAGGGAGATGGGGGCTGAGGTGATTATTGCCAACACCTATCATCTGCACCTCAGGCCAGGAGATGAGCTGATAGGGAGAATGGGTGGCCTTCACAGGTTCATGAATTTTGACGGGCCGATAATAACAGATTCAGGTGGATTTCAGGCTTTCTCTCTGGGCTTCGGCATGGAGCACGGAGTGGGGAAGATAGCCGATAACATTTTCCTTGAGGGGCTCAGGAGCCCGGATTACAGGGGTGAAAAGTGGGCGTTTGTGGATGAGGAAGGGGTCACTTTCAAAAATCCGCTTACCGGCCAGAAGGTGAAGCTGACTCCTGAAAAGTCCATGAAAATCCAGTCCAACCTCGGAGCAGACATAATTTTCGCGTTCGACGAGTGCACATCCCCGCTTTCAGACAGGGAGTACACTGCAAGGGCCATGGAGAGGACCCACAGATGGGCCGAGATATGTCTGGAGTGCTACGACAGAGAGCAGGCTCTCTTTGGAATAGTTCAGGGCGGGGAGTACAGGGACTTGAGGATAAAATCGGCAGAGTTCATGGCAGAGAAAGAGTTTGCAGGCTACGGGATAGGTGGCTCCCTCGGAAAGAGCAAGAGGGACATGCTTAACATCCTGGAATGGGTCAACCCAATCCTGCCGGATGACAAGCCCAGGCACCTGCTTGGAATTGGAGCGGTGGAGGACATATTCAATTCCGTCGAGAGGGGCGTTGACATGTTCGACTGCGTGTCCCCAACCAGATGGGCCAGGAGGGGTGTCCTCTTCGTATCCCCCACGGAGGGAGGGAACGTCAGGAATAAATTCAGGATTCACATCAAGAACGCGAAATTCAGAGAAGATTCAAAACCTGTTGACGGCTGGTGTGACTGTTACGTCTGCCAGAACCACTCCCGAGCTTACCTGAGGCACCTCTACGCTGCCAACGAGCTTACGTACTTCAGGCTCGCTTCATATCACAACGTCTACTTCATGCTGAAGCTGATGAGGGAGATCAGGGAGTCAATAAAGGACGGGAGCTTTTACGAGCTGAAAAGGGAGTGGCTGGGCGCTCCTGATGTAAACCCGTGACGCGGTCCAACCGGAGTTTAACCGTTCTCACACCCGGTTTTGCAGGAGCAGCGCAGCTACCAGCAAGAGGGAGAGGGTGATGATTACACCCTGGAACGGTACCTTTTTCCCGTTCCTCACCTCCACCAGCTTTCCGCTCAGCCATGGGCCGACGACAACTATTACGGCTCCCACAAGACTCGCCGACAGGAAGTAGTTCACCAGGTACGTCCTGTTGAGGAGGGAACCGTAATCTCCGGCCAGAGAGACGTACACGGGAAAGCTACCTGGAAATGCAGAGGTGAGTGGCAGAACGGTCACAAGGTAAGAGAGCCCTGCTACGGCGAACTTGGGCAGGGTGCTGAGCTTTTTCATATTCGCTATCCAGAAGCCCGTGGAAGCTGCGAGGGCGCCAACAAAGAGGCCGATGACGATGGTTTTAACACCCAGCAAAGCCGCACCTCCTGCTGCTGCAGCAATGCCGGCGGTGCACAGAGGGCAGTGGGCTTCGACCTCTGGAGTAACTAGTACAAGCAAAATAAAGGGTATTGCTCTCCTGACTCCCCTCCCGAGCCAGACTTCAAGCCCCATGCTAGCACCCCTACATGGTCATGAACGTCCTCGACTCCCCATCCTTAACGGCGTAGATCACGAAGGGCTCCTTTTTCCCACCGGGCATTCCGGGGGAGCCTGAGGGCATGCCCGGAAGAGATATCCCATCGGCATCCGGCCTCTCATCCAGCAGCTTCTGAATGGCCTCAACGGGCACGTGCCCCTCGACGAAGTACCCATCGATAACAGACGTGTGACAGCTCCGCAGGGAAAGCGGGACTCCATACTGGCTTTTTATTCGTGACACGTTCTCCACCTGCAATACTTCTACCTCGAAACCCTTGCCTTTCAGGTAGTCCGCATAAACAAGACAGCATCTACAGGCAGGGGAGAGATAGACAGTTATTTCATTAGAAGGAGCTTCAGGAGTAGAGAGAATTAGTGGCGCCACAACGATGGGGATAGCAATTGCAAACACGACCAGCCAGTATTTTTTCCGGTTTCTGCTCGGATTTTTATCTGATTCTGCCATGGTGATACTCTCACTTCTACCTACTTAGTATTTTTCATCCTGTGGAATTTGTCTGTTGCAAGAGTATTTCAAGTCACTATAAAATTTTCATTAAACTTTTTCATCAACCCAAATCCTCGTTGCAAGGTAGATAAAAGGCGTATCGAACACCGCCACGATGAATTTCATGACGTATGAAGTTGCGAATATCTCGAATATACCACTGAGTCCTAGCGTCTGCAAAAATTCTGGATTCAGGACTGCAAAGAAGAGGGTTGTGAAGACGAGGTTGTCTATCAGCTGAGAGACCACCGTTGAAGCGTTATTTCTCAGCCATAAATGCCTGCCCTTTGTTTTCCTCTTCCAGAAGTCGAAGGCCCACACGTCGTGAAGCTGCGAGATGAGATACGCTGAGAGGCTGGCCACCATGACGTCTGGCATGAAGCCGAATACCTGCTCCAGTGCCGGACTTAACGTGTCTTCTTCTGCCGGAACAAACATGAGTGTGAGCTGCATTATCACAACTGTGGCAATAAGAGCGAAGAAGCCTATGAAGACCGCCTTTCTGGCCTCTTTCTTGCCGTACTTCTCCGTCAGAATGTCCGTCGCTAAGAAAGTCGTGCCGTAAATGATGTTGCCCATCGCCGTAACGAAGCCGAAGAACCTTATGAGCTTCGCCACCTGAATGTTGGCCAGTATGATGGCCATCGCCACCCATGCGAACAACCCGTTTCTGCCGAAAAGCCTGTAGGCCAGTATAATGCCAGTAAAGTTCACGAACATCAGCAGAAGCCACAGCGCTTCGTTTATCACGTTGCCCCTGAAAATGAAATGTATATAAATTTTATTGTGAAAACTTATCGTAACGTCTCGGACTACCAAAATCTTTATTAATCCTTCATTATTTATCATTGAAGAGGTGGTGGAGATGTGTCCGGTATGCGGAAGCTTATCCCTGGTGAGCGCGTGGGAGGATGACAGGTTCTCATACTACGCCTGCAGCAGTTGCGGGCACACGCTGAGCCTCACCAAGGGGGTGAAACCCCTGTAAGTGCTGTAACGCTTATAAACCCTGCCCCCTCTTTTTTCCACCATGGCCGAATTTCTGCTCTGGGTTCTTTCAACGCTCTTCACCGTAACCCTTGCAGTCATAATAGCGGAGAGGATAGGTGTAGAGGTAGCTGTCGGTATTTACGCTGCCCTGATAGTCCTCTCCAACCTCATCGCCGGGAAGCTCATAACCGTTTTCTCCTTCGTTGCTCCGGCGGCAGTGATAGTCTACTCATCCACGTTTCTGATAACAGACATTCTCTGTGAGCTGTATGGTAGAGAGTACGCCAGAAAAGCCGTGATTGCAGGCTTCCTTGCAAGCATCCTTGCCATGATTTCCATAGCAATTGCAGTGAGGTGGGAGGCAGCCCCATTCGTATCGAGGGAGTTCGTCGAGTCCTACGAAGCGGTCTTCTCCATGACCCCCCGCATAATAGTCGCATCAATAATCGCCTACGTAATCTCCCAGACCCACGACGTGTACGCTTTCCACTTCTGGAAGGGGGTGACGGGTGGCAAGTACCTCTGGCTGAGGAATAACGCTTCCACCCTTGTTTCCCAGCTCATTGATACAACGATCTTCATAACCCTTGCTTTCTGGAACCCGGGAACGCCAATGACGCAGCTGTTTGCCATGATAAGCGGACAGTATGTGATTAAAATGGCAATCGCACTGCTGGACACGCCTTTCATCTACGCCGCCACCGCAACCCATGCAAGGCTTCGAGGTGCCGAGGCAGCATAGAACTGTAGGTTCCAACTTCCATCATGGAGAGAGTCTCTCAAGATCGTTCAGAGTGGCAACCTCTACTCCCATCCCCCTCACATCCTCCAAAAGCCTGGTTGTGGGTCTTCCATGGTAGAATATTACCGCTTCAGGTTTGCAGTGCTCCACCATGTTTATCAGACCTCTGTAGTCGAGGTGGTCGCTCACGACTATTCTTGGCAGCCTGTAAAACCTCTGGGCCGTTAGTATGTACTTTTTTCCGCTGTACTCGTAGATTTTCCTCGTGGTTGTGAGGTGCACTTCTCCTTCATCTGCTACTTCGATGCCAAAAAGCCTGCAGAGCCCGGCAATCCTTTCCTCCGCTGAGAAATCTATGCCGTTGTCATTCAGCAGCTTTCCGATTCTCTGGGCTTTTCCAACTGGATAAACGCCGTAATACGATCCGCATGCCTCTTCCACAACCCTGTGGATTTCCTCTTTAAAGATGTCAGCAGGGCTGCCGTATGTTGCCTCGCAGATCAGCACGTCGCACTTTGGCAGAGAGGAGTAGTCCTTAACATCTCCCGTCACAAGGATTCTGCTCTCGGACTTGAACAGAAAAGCTGCTGAGCCGTACATGTGGTGAGTTTCGTGAGTGGAAATTTCGATGCCACCGATCTCGAGCTTATCGCCTATGGAAAAGGTGCTGCCGGCAAACTTCCTGCCTGTGAGCTCCTCCAGTATTCTGGCCGTTTCGTGAGAGGCTATTGCGTTTCTATTTCTCACATTCCCCTTGCCGTAGTGGTCAGAGTGGGCGTGGGTTATGATGTTGTAGCCCTTTTTTCCCCTGGACGAGTCGATATGGAATTCTGCTTCCCTGAATCTCAGGCTGAGATGGGGTTTTGTCATGCTACCATGAGCTCTTCTAAAAGGGAAAAAACCGTATTGCTCGAGAAAGTCAAGGGAGTGCATTACTCCTCCCTCTTCTTTTTAAAGCAGATCATGCAGTCCAGACATTTCTCGGGGATTTCCATGATGTTGCCTGGGCTTTAAAACTGTATAAATTTTTTCTGATAGGTGCGGAAGTCGTGGGAGGTGGGCAAAATGGCAATTATCTTCGTCTCTCAGGACTTTTCAGATTCTCCAAACCCTCCAGAAGTCTTGCAGAGAGCAAATCCGACTTGGTCCGCTCTATGGATTGCCTGGCAGAATCCAGCTTGAACCTCAAGCCGGGAGTTAGCTTGTCCGGGAAGCTGAAGGTTATTAGCTCTGCGTAAATCTCCTCCATTACGCCCAGACACCTCTCGGCCTTCTCCACCTCGCCCACCCTCATTGAATCAAGAGAGAGGCGACGGAGCTCACCAATCAGGTCGGCCAATCCCGTCAGGATAGAAGCGGGCTCCACTTCCAGCTCAATCTCCCAGAAGTTTTCGCCATTCACAACCTTCAGCAGAGCGTACGCTTCCACAAGCTCCTGCATGGCGTCGTGGGTAATGGGATAGTATATCTCCGGGTATTTCTTGAACTCCGCAACTTTTTCCAGAATCTCGATTGCTTTCTCAACGAACTGCCTTGCTTCGCTCAGCTTTCCGGCGTGAACTGCCATTACGGACCTGGTAGCATTTATTCTCATTTCTCTCGTTAACCTCAGCAGTTCTTCTCTTGCTCTTTCCCTCTCTTCTAGGAACCTCCTGATGTGTTCAAGAGCCATTGCCAGCCCTCCTGCACTGTTGGTCTTAATCCCTCTCCAGCAGCACAACCCTGCTGATCCCGGACTCATCAGCAATTCTGTATCCAGTTAGCCTGCTCAGCTCCTCTGCAAATTCTCTTACTTCGTGATGCTCCGGCATGGCATCCCTGCTGAGGCGAAGGCGGGAGTAGCCCAGATGCATGTAGGCTTTAGCCTCCACAAAGGTGGGCTGGGATTTGATGATGTGCTCTGCGAAGTTCTCCGCTCTCATGTTCACACCCTTGATGAGCGTAAGCCTTATGACAGTTCTGCCGTCCTTTTCTGAGAGAAGCCTGAGGCTCCTGAGGATTTTGTCCCATTCCCCTGCTACCCCCCTGTTTATTGTGGTGTAGCTCTCTCTGCTGTAGGCTGTTAAGCTTACATAAAGCTGGTATGGGTTGATGCTCTCAACCACCTCAGGCCTTGTGCCGTTAGTCACAACGAACGTTGTGAAGCCCCGCCTTGCGTACTCTTCAACGAGGCCGTCGAGATACGGATAGAGGGTCGGCTCTCCAATCAGGCTTATGGCTACCTGATTCGGCTGGTAAGCTTCCTTCAGCTTCCTCCTGTTAACTCCTTCCGTGCCATGAAAGCCGCTTAGCAGGCGGTGCTGTGCCTTTATGCTCTCCTCGACGATGTAATCCGGTGTATCCCATCCAGACAGGCTTTCAAGAAGCTCCAGTGGTCGCCAGCAGTGGACGCAGTGGAGGTTGCACTGCAGAGCGGGGGTCATCTGGAGGCACCTGTGGGAGGCGATGCCGTAGAACTTCTGCTTGTAGCAGTAGCCCTCATCCTTCAGGGACTTCTTGAGCCAGAGACAGGTTTTCACTGCAGAATGCCTGCCCACGATCTGGTAACCTTTCAGATCCTTGAGCAGCTTCTGCATCTTCTGCATCCTTTGCGCATTCCCTTCGTCCCGCATGTTCCGCCTATTCTGCATCAATTCAGATTGAATAACGAAGTATATAAATTCTTCAACCGGGCACCGTCACGGACACGGGCACAGTGAGCTGCCGCACTCAACCCAATTTTACCCAAAAAGTTAAATCTTTTAATTGACCAGTTAGTCATATGACTGACCAGTCAGTTAAAATACTGGAGGCTGCGCTGAAACTCTACACTTCAAAACCCCCGCAAAGCATAAGCATGGAAGAAATTGCAAAGGAGGCAGGAGTTTCCAAGGGCACGGTCTTCTACCACTTCAAAAACAAGAGCAATCTGGAAAGAGAGCTACTCTTGTATTCAATTAAAAAATACTTTTCATGGGTGTATGAAGAGTCGAAAGACAGCGAGACCTTGGAGAAAATAGTAAAAGAATCTCTGAAGATTGCAAAGGAGAACCCCAGACTCACGATATTCTGGTATTACGTTATTGAAAAAGAGCTCTTCTCCGGAAACACCCAGTTCGCACGCCAGCTGTATAATGAATGGCTTGAATTTTTTTCATCGCTGCTGAAGGAGGTGGGAGTGGATAAGCCGGAGCAGGCTGCCATAGTCCTCATGGCCATGCTTGACGGGCTGTCCATCTATTCCCTTTTCATTCCGGAGCTCGATGTCGATGAGATTGGAAATCTGATTCTTGAATTTGTGGAAGGGAGGTGTAAAAGGTGAATGGGGTTAAAGTGTTTTTGATCGCTCTCGTACTGCTCGTCTTCACCGGCCTGACGTCAGCTCAGTCGGTGCTGTCCGTAACATACCAAACGATCCCCGAAACACCCATGCCGGGAGACATTTTTGTACTCCAGATAAACATCGTAAATTCCGGTTATGCTGTAAAGGACGTGAGGCTGACAGTTTCCGAAAGAGAAGGTGATCTGGCGATAATCTCTGGAGATAGTGAGGTGTCCTACCTGACGATTAACATAGGAGACATTACCGGTTCGGCTTCAACAGCAGTCAAGCTGAGGGCAGACAGAGAGGGTACTTTTCAGCTGAAAGTGGGGCTCAGGTACAACTATACAGAAAGCTTTGAGGAGGTCGTACCGATAATCGTACTCGACAGGCCATCTCTGGTAATTGAAAAAATACTTCAGCCGGTTCTCGAGCCAGACGGTTCGGGAAAAGCGGTTTTTGAACTTCTGAACTCTGGAGGAGAGGCTAAAGACGTGGAAATCCGGCTCGTAACACCTGATGGCTTTGTGGCTGAAACCTCAAGGGTGAACTTCGACAATTGGGAAAGTGGAGAGAGGAAAACCATCGTTTTCAACATCTCTGCCAATAAAGAGGTTCTGACGGGCGTTTATCCGGCAAAGCTCGTTTTCAGCTACACAGACAGGCTGGGAAATGCTTATCAGGAGGAGGACCAGTTTGCCATCACAGTTGAGGGGCATCCTGAAATCGTCTTTTCCGGCTTTTCGACTTCACCAGAGAGAATTTATCCCGATACAGACTTCACACTCTCCCTGACCCTCGAGAACACGGGCAAGGACGATGCAAAGGAGGTCGTACTCACTCTCAGCTATCCCGGTGAGTTTTCCGGGGAAAGTGAGGCGTTTGTTGGAACCCTGAAGAGGGGAGAGTCTGCCAGTGTCGATTTCAAGCTCAAGGCTGACAGAAAAGCTGAAAGCGGGAAATACCCCTTCAAGCTCACAGCCAGATTTCTCGACGGAAACGAAGTAAGGGAGGAGAGCTTTGAGTTCTCGCTCTTCGTTGATGCTCTCCGGAAAATCAACCTCGAGATAGCGGGACTCTACTTCTCACCCAGAAAGGTAACGCCTTCAGCAGATTTTACGCTTTCACTGCAGATCGAAAATGCCGGAAAGCAGGATGCAAAGGCTGTCGCTGTCAGACTTCTGCTCCCTGAGGGATTCGAGGGCAAAAACCAGTACTTCATAGGCACACTCGAAAGCGGAGATTCCGCAACATCAACCTTCGATCTAATCGCTCCAGAGAAGGCGGGAGAATACACAGTTAAGGCCGTGATAACCTACCTGGATTCCAGAATGGAAAAATACAGCATTGAGAAAGAGTTTACGATATACGTGTTCCCGGGAAAGAGCAGCACAGCCGGAATTGTGGGCGTAACTGCCTTAATCCTGATAGCTGCCGGAGGCTACCTCTGGAGGCGGAAGGCTAAATGAGCGAGCTTCTGAAGCTCGTCGATGTCTGGAAAACCTACAGAATGGGTGCTGTAGACGTGCATGCCCTTCGCGGGATAGACCTGGAAGTGAAGAGAGGCGAATTCGTCGTGGTTCTCGGTCCCTCTGGCTCTGGGAAAACAACTCTGCTCAACCTCGTTGGAGGCATCGATACACCAACGAAAGGAGACATACTTTTTAACGGTGTCAACGTCTCTTCTCTGGACGAAGCAGAGCTGACCATGCATCGAAGAAAAAACGTTGGCTTCATCTTTCAGTTTTTCAATCTCATCCCCACCCTTACTGCAAGGGAGAACGTGATGCTGGCTGCTGAGCTGGTTGAGGGTCCGAGGAATGTTGATGAGGTTCTGGAAATCGTCGGCCTGAAGCACAGAGCTGACCATTTTCCCTCAGAGCTGAGCGGAGGGGAGCAGCAGAGGGTGGCTATAGCAAGAGCTCTTGTGAAAAACCCGCCGCTGATTCTGGCAGATGAGCCCACCGGAAGCCTGGACTTCGAGACTGGAAAGATGGTTCTGAGAGTTATGAGGGATATAAACAGGAATGAAGGCGTCACGTTCATCTTGGTCACCCACAACTCGGTTATAGCATCCATGGCCGACAGGGTGGTTCATTTGAAGGACGGGAAAGTGGCAAGGATAATCGTCAACGAGGAGCCTGCAGAGCCTGAGGAGCTTTCGTGGTGAGCCATGAGAGCCTTAAGTCTGAAGGTTTTCAGAGACCTGAAGTCCCAGAAGTGGCAGTTCATAGCAGTCATATTCCTGGTTTTCCTGGGCGTTGCGCTCTACACGTCTTTTTACATGTCCTACCTGAACCTCAGCAAAACCTACAGTACTTTCTACGAGAAAACCAACTTTGAAGACCTTGCCGTGACCCTCAGCCCCGCAAACCCTGCTCCTGAAGAGCTGCTTTCAGAAGTCCGGAAAATTGATGGGGTTGAAGAGGTTTACGGCAGGCTATCAGCGTATGGAGCCTTTAAAATGGAAAATAACAAAATAACCCTGAAGCTCTTATCGATCCCCGAAAAACTGACAGTCAACAAGCTCGTGATTGTGGATGGAAGGTATCCAGAGCCGGGAGAGAGAGCTGTAATTCTGCTGAAGAAATTCGCAGACTATCACGGCATCAAGGTTGGTGAGTCGATCTCACTCAGCATAAACGGAAAGAAGGTGAATCTGAAGGTTTCCGGTCTGGCGTTCTCTCCGGAATTCATCTGGATCGTTGAGTCCGGGAGCTGGATGACCACCCCAAAAACCTTCGGCATCGCATACATTCCACAGCAAACGCTGGAGAAAATTCTTGGAGTTGAGAATGTCATCAGCGAGGTACATGTAACAGTCTATGACGAGAGCAGAGCAGATGAGATCCTGAACAGAGTCAGAGACGTGTTCGCTGACTACGGCATCTCCGGAGCGTATAAGAGGGAAGATCAGCCGAGCAACAAGCTCGTCAAGATGGATCTCGACGGTTTCAGGGAGCTTTCGTTCATGTTTCCCAGCTTTTTCCTTTTCATCTCAGCCCTCATGGTTTACGTGCTTCTCTCGAGAGTCGTGAGAGAGCAGACCGTTAGCATAGCAATTCTGAGGGCTCTCGGATACAGCAGGAAGGATGTTCTGCTCCACTATCTCGCTCATTCAGTGGTCATCGGGATTGCCGGCTCAATCACCGGAGCTGTGGGTGGTTACGCCATCTCAGTCTTCATGACTGCTGAGTACACAAAGTTGCTGAACATTCCGTATTATATTGCCATCATCCATAAAGACGTGCTTGTTCAGGGTCTGATAATAGGCGTAGCCACCCCCCTTATTGCTGGCATTTCAACCGCATACACCGCCTCCAGAATAGAGCCCGCTCTTGCCATGAGAGGTATGGAGGTTGAGGCCAAGAAAATAAAGATCGACAGGATACTCTTCTTCGCGAAAAGAGCATCCATGCTCACCCGTCTGGCGTTGAGAAACCTTTTCAGGAGCCCTCGAAGGACGGTATATTCCCTCCTGGGCGTCGTGGCGAGTGTAACGCTTATTCTCACATCCATGGTCTTTCTTGACGCAAACGAGTTCGCCATCTCCATGCAGTTCGATAAGATCACCACATATGACATGAAAATCGCAACCTCAAATCCGGACGTTTACAGGGCCGTGAAGCGCATGCCGGAAGTACAGGAGGTTGCACCCATCATCGAAACGTGGGTTGTTTTCGAGAGGGATGGGGTGACGAAAACGTCGATTCTTTACGCAATAGGCCACGACCAGAGTCTGTTCAATCTGTACGATGTCGCCGGTAAACAGCACCACCCTCCGCCCAAAGGCATCGTCTTGCCAGAAATTCTGGCAGAAAAGCTGAAGATGACTCAGGGAGAGAAGGTAGAGATTCTCACAGAGTTCGGGAGGCAGAAGGTGGTCGTTGCGGAGATCTACAACCAGCCCCTTACCGTGGCGTCCTATGCAGATATCCTCTACTTCTCAAAGAAGGCTGGAATTGACTTCAACGCCATAGTGGTGAAGTTCAAGCCGGGAATGAAGAACGAAGGAAAGAACAGAATTCTGGACATTGAAGGCATAAGGGCCGACTCGATTGATGACCTGAAGGAATACATCGACGAGATCATGACCTTCTTCTACGTCTTCATATACTTCACCCTGCTCTTCGGCGCGTCACTCGGCTTTGCGTCGATATTCAACACCACGACGGTGAACGTTCTGGAGAGAAGAAAAGAGATCGCGACGCTCAGAATGCTCGGCTATACGACTAAGGAGATAGCTTACAGCCTTCTTGTGGAAGCGGCGATTATAGGAGTCATAGGCATAGCTCTCGGCATCCCCCTGGGCTACATGACTGCAAAGCTCTTCTTCCAGTCGTTCCAGAGCGAGATGTACTACATGCCCTTCATCATATACGGCAGAACGTACGTTTTTACTGCCGTAACAACCTTCGCCATACTCCTGCTGTCCCTGTTGCCGGGGATAAGGTATGTTGCGAGGATGGAGATCGAGAAGGTGACCAAGGAGATGGTAAGCTGAGGAGCAGATGGTGGAGGCAAACTACCCCAGGCCCAAATCGAAAGGGATAATAGATGTTGATGTGGAATAGCGAACATGAGGGAGAAGCTGTTTTTTGACAGCATCCAGATTGGCGATGCAGTTGAATCCATACCGCGAACCATAACTGAAACAGATATCTGGCTGTTCGCTTATCTCACAGCCGATTTCTTCCCCCTGCACACCGACGCGGAGTTCGCAAAAAGGACTGTTTTTGGTGAGCCAATTGCTCAGGGGATGCTGATACTCTCAGTGGCTCTTGGCATGGTCGATCAGGTCATCCTGTCAAAATACGATGTCAGCTCGGTTGTGGCTTTTTACGGTATAAAGGACGTCAGGTTCCTCTCACCGGTGAGAGTGGGTGATACAATCAGGGCGAGAGCAGAGGTTGCCGATAAAAGAGAGAAGGACGAAAAGTCCGGAATCGTTACCTACCGGCTCACCGTTTTTAACCAGATGGGTGAAGTGGTTCTCACAGCGGAGTACAGTGCTCTTATTCTGAAATCTCACCCATAATTTCTTCCTTCAGCCTGATCCTGTCCGCCTTGCCCAGCCTGGTCATGGGTATGCTTTCCCTAACTATTACCTTCCTTGGCACCTTGAAGTCCGCAAGCTCTTTTTTGCAGGCTTCAATTACTTCCTCCTCGGAAACAGCCTCGCCGGGTCTTGGAACGACCACTGCCCAGACGACCTCGCCGTATATCTCATGGGGCACGCCTATGACTGCGGCAGACGCGATTCGGTGGTCTTTCATTATAACCTCCTCAACTTCCATAGGCAGCACTGTATAGCTTCCAACTCTGATTATCTCTTTCTTCCTTCCTACTATGTACAGCCCGTCGCCTTTCAGGTATCCCAGATCTCCGCTCACCCAGAATCCGTCAACAAATCCCTTCTCGGTCTCTTCTGGCTGTTTGAAGTATCCCTTGCTTACCACTGGCCCCCTCACCAGTATTTCGCCAACCTCTCCCTCACCAAGCTCTTTTCCGGAATCGTCCACTATCTTTATCTCGACTCCGTCAAAGGGCACACCGACATAGCCATCTGCGAATTTCATGATGTCATCGTCAGGTTTCGAGAACGTAGCGAATCCGGTCGTCTCTGTAGAGCCGTATCCCACAGCTATTCTCTCACACAGCCTCTGCATTCTCTTTATCAGCTCGGGATTCAGCCTTTCCCCTGCAGTTATTAGAAGCCCTAGAGAAGACAAATCATAGCTTTCAAGGTCCCTCATGGAAAGAATCATGGCAAACATTGTTGGAACTGCCCCAAAATACGGAATTTTCTCCTCTTGAATGGCTTTCAACACGACATCCGGCCTCCAGTGGTCGATTAACACCATTTTTGAGCCATTGAGCAACCCCACCGACAGCAGCTCTGTTGTGCCCCCAACATGGCTTGGGGGGAGGTGCACGAGGGTCGGATACCTCTCAAATCTACCGAAGTATTCCAGTATGCTGCTGAGCTCCCCCATACACATGGATATGACGTTTTTGTGAGAGAGAAGCGTAGCCTTTGGCACACCCGTCGTACCACCAGTAAATATTATCAGTATGTCCTCATCAGGACTCTTACTCAGGGGCTTTTCGATGGGTTCGTGCTTGAGCAGCTCATCGAAGTACGGCTCGGAGTTCAGGAAAATGAATTCAGGGTTGCCTATGTCTGCCTTAATCTCGCTGAGAGTGGATTTTATGTCGTTGTCCGCAAAGCTGTCAATGGCTATAACGATCTCAGGTTCTGCATGGCTTAGAAACCTGCTGAGCTCCGCTTTTCTGTACCTCACATCCATTGGAACGGTTATGCACCCTATTTTGCTGGATGCGAGATAAGTGTAGGCGTACTCAGGCCGCATGGGGAGGACGGTTGCGATCCTGTCTCCGCTGCCAACGCCTATTTCGAGGAGCGCAGCAGCGAGAGAGTCGACATTTTTCCTGAACTCGCCGTACGTTATTTCCATATTTCCAAATTTTATCGCCGTGTAGCTCTCATCTTTACCCGCCCAGTAGTCCAGATACTGCCAGAGGTATTCAAATTCCGGTAAATCGTTCATGATCAATCTGAACAACGCCCAGATTTAAAAGTTTGGTCAACCCGTCATTAAGCAATCCCCACCATTTCTGCCCCACCAGAAATAATCAACCGCTTCATATTTATTCTAACCAAAACAAAAACAATTTGTTAAGGCTGAGGGAGGCTGAGAATACATGAATGTACGGAACATATTCACCTCCTCCAGAATCCAGTTGCTTAAGATGCTGGATTCACGCCCCCATACTGCCTCGGAGCTGGCAAAGCTAACGGGCTACTCGAAGAGCTCCATCCTCTATCACCTGGAGAAGCTGAGCAGGGCAGGGATGGTGGAGAGGATCGAGAATGAGAGGAAGTGGATATACTACCAGCTCACGGAGAAGGGCAGGAGAGCATTAAGATACGATGCTGTGGCAAAGGTCACGCTGGCCATCGGCAGCGTGACGTTTCTGTCAGGCATCGGAATGCTCATAACAAAGCTGCGGGAAAAGCCGTTGCCTGAAGTTGCCGGAGACGTTGAAAAAGCCCCCATTAAACCTGAATTCGATGTAGTAAAACCAGCTATTGAACCTGCTTACGTGCTTATGGCACTCGGTGCAATTCTCATCATACTCTTCATCTATTTCAGGCGGAGGCTGTAGTTCAACGTCAGCCCCCATTCAGGAGCTCATTGAGCTTAACAAGCACCCTTGCAGCCTTGGCAACATCCTCCACCTTCACTCTCTCCAGAGAGGTGTGGCAGAGGTGTAGGCTACCAGGGCCCCACACAACTGCCTTCCAGCCAGCTCTCTTCAAATTTATTGCATCCGTCCAGGAGTGCATCTCCCCGTATTCCACCTTGACACCACTTAACTGAAGAGCTTTTTCGAAAGTCTGGAATGGCTCCTCCTCAAAGCCATCATATATTTCTCTTGCCTCAAATTCTCCGTATTCCTTCAGGATAGATTCAGCCGCCTCCATTACTTTTTCAACCTTCAGTGAGGAGGGTATGGTGAAGTCCACCCGCAAATAGCATTCATCCGGTATTACATGCCTGCTGTCTCCACCCCTTATTTCCATGAGAACCATTTTCCCCGGGAGCTGGAGGTTTCTCAGCCTGCTTACCATCTCAAAAGCCCTGTCTATCGCATTCAGCCCATACTCCGGATACGAACCGTGGGCAGCCTTTCCCTTCACCCTCACAGCAAATTCGATGCACCCGTAATGGCTTATGGCTACTTTCATGTCAGTGGGTTCCATCACCACTGCCCTTCCGTTGTACTGCCCTGAGAACTCCTGACTGCCCTTTCCACCTTCTTCTTCATCGGAGAGCAGAGCAATCCCCAGATTGAGATCCTTGATTTCCTCCAGCGCAGCCATAATGGCTGCAATCGACGCCTTTGCGTCACACACGCCTGTCCCGTAAGCGTAAACCCCGTCATACCTGAATGGGTGATTGCTCGGGAAGGTGTCCAGATGGGTTATGACCCAGAAGTCCGTATTGCCCTCAATTATCAGGTTTTTTACTTCTCTGCCTCTGATTTTATAATCAACACCGTTATTATCCAGATAATCTGAAATCAGGGAGAGAATATTCTCTTCATTTCCAGACGGTGACGGTGTTTCCACCAATCTTCTAAGAAGTTCTACAAGGTGCTCTTCCTGGTGATATGAAGCCATGTCACAGGGTTTAAAAACACCGAATATAAAACTAACCTTGCAGGTGCGGTGAGATGGGTGCGGTGGAGACTGTTGAGATTGCAAACGTTGTTGCTTCTGACCTTCAGGATTTCGTGGAGATTTACCGCCTGGCCTACAAAGGGCTGGAGGAGTACGCATACACCACCACCAGGGACATAAAGAGCTATTTCAGGTGGCTTCTCAAGAGAGACCAGAACGGGTTCTTCAAGGCCAGGATAGGCGACATAATTGTTGGATTCATGGCATGCGATACCAGATGGATAAGCCATGTGGAGGGCGTGGAGGTGGGGGAGATCCACGAGATCATAGTCCACCCGCAGTTCAGAGGTCTCGGAATAGGGAAGAAGCTTGTTGAGAAGGGCATCGAGTATTCCAGGAAGCAGGGCAGAGAAATCTGTGAGCTCTGGGTTGGCGACAGGAACGAGAAGGCCAAAGAATTTTACAGAAGTCTTGGATTCAAAGAGGTGGACAAGTGGGGAAAGTGGATAAGGATGATAAAAAGGATTTGAGCCGTTAAGATTACTTCAGCGAATTCACGAAATCCTCTATCCTGTCGGCAGCCTCCCTGAGCTTCTCCATGTGGACTGCGTAGGCGCACCTTATGTAGCCCTCTCCGCAATCTCCGAAGGCGTTTCCGGGAACAACAGCCACGTTTTTCTCGAAGAGCAGCCTTTCCGCAAACTCCTCGCTGCCCAACCCCGTCTCCTTTATGCTTGGGAAGACGTAGAAGGCTCCTTCCGGCATTCTGACATCCAGAATCTTCGAGAGCCTCCTCACGAAGAAGTTTCTCCTCCTCAGATACTCCGCCCTCATCCGCTCAAGCTCATCTTCACCGTTTTTCAAAGCCTCTATGGCTCCTATCTGGGCTGTGACGGGGGCGCAGAGCATGCAGTACTGGTGAATCTTCAGAACCGCATCGAGAATGTCGTCGGGGGCTATGATGTAGCCTACCCTCAGCCCGGTCATGGCAAAGGCCTTTGAGAAGCCGCTCAGGATGACTGTTCTGTCCTCCATTCCGCTGAGGGATGCTATGGAGGTGTGGGTGCCTTCGTAGGTCAGCTCTGCGTAAATTTCGTCAGAAAGCACCACTGCGTCCATTTCTACTGCGGCATCCGCTATCTCCTCAAGCTCCTTTTTTGAGAAGCTGACCCCCGTTGGATTGTTTGGGTAGCAGAGTATGATTGCTTTGACCCTCTTCCCCTTCCCAGCATTAACAAGGTCTTCGTAGCCCAGCCTGAAGTCTGGAGTTGTTGGAATCTCGACCACATCTGCTCCGGCAAGGTAGGCGAGGGGCTTGTAGGAGACGTAGGCGGGCTCGGGAACGATTACTGCATCGCCCTGCTCCACGAGAGCCCTCAAAGCTATGTCGACGCCCTCGCTAACGCCGGTGGTTATGACGACGTTGTCGGGATGGCTTTCAACGCCGAATTTCCTGTAGTAATCAACTATTGCCTCCCTGAGCTGTGGCAGGCCCTGGTTGGAGGTGTAGCTGGTTATGCCCTTCTCGAGGCTGTAAATCATCTCCTCCCTTATCCTCCATGGAACGGGAAAGTCCGGCTCACCTACTCCGAGGCTGATGACGTCGTCTCTTCCTATGATTAAGTCGAAGAACCTCCTTATTCCGGACGGCTTTATTTCCAGAACTTTTTTCGATATTCTGGGTTCACGGGACAATTGCGAGCCTCCTGTCCTCCTCATCGGCGAAGAGCAGCACACCCTCCTCCTTGTAGGTTCTCAGGACGAAGTGAGTGACAGTATCGCGAACTTCCGGAATGGTTGATATTTTTTCCGCCACGAAGAAGGCCACGTCCTTCAGCGTCTTTCCCTTCACCACCACCTGAAAGTCGTACTCCCCGCTGACGAGCCTGATGGCGTGAACCTCGGGAAACTTGGCAATCCTCTTTGCAATGTCATCATAACCCTTCTCACGGGTGAGGGAGACGCGAACGTCAATTATGGCGTAAACCTCCTCCACCCCTGCCTTCTCCCAGTCCACAATTGTCTTGTACTTCAGGATTATGCCTTCATCCTCAAGCTTCCTGATGATCTCCTCAACATCCTCCCTCAGCATGCCGGTCATTTCGGAGATTTCTGAGGGTGTGAGCTTCGAATTGCCCTCGAGTATCCTGAGGATTTCAAGAGCCTTTTCATCCATTTTACCACCTTCAGCAGAAATGAGCAGCATTCGTTTAAATTTTTTATCCCGGTTCGGTTCAGCTGTCTTTTCCCGAAGTTATTTCCCACTCCAACAAACCCCTACAATGACGACAAAATGGATAAGCTGTCCCCAACTCAATTTGTCATGAAGCTATAAGCGATCGTAAATCCTTTCCCGCTTATCAATTCTAAAAACGGCTACGATTTTATTGTCCCGGTCAACGTAAAACACAACCCTAAACTTGTTCAAGGTCAACCAGCTCCAGTTTTCCCTCTTTGTAGGCTTTGAGATCCTCTTCAAGTTCTTTCAGCTCTTCCTCACTCAGCTCATCAAAAAGCTCCTCCTCAATCCTTCTCAGCCTTCTGTCAATTTCTTCAAGCTTGCTCTCAATTCTGCGGAGGAGTTCAACAGTTTCGCTCATCAAGCTAACTTCTCGCATATGGATAAAAATGTTACCACAGAAGGACTTACACGGGCTCGCGGGAACACCGGTTCGGGTTCAGCGCTGCTACAGGCTCCCGGCTTTTCTTGGCTTCCCCATTCCACAACATGCTAACTTATATCCATCCAAAAAAGTTTAAAATGGAGATGAAAAATCCTGATTGGTGATTTAATGAAGATAGTGATAATGGCAGGGGGTTATGCGACAAGACTCTGGCCCATTACCAAAACAAAAGCCAAGCCCCTGCTGCCTGTGGGCAAAAAGAGGATTGTGGACTACATTTACGATAAAGTTGTCAATTTTGGCTTCCCCATCGTACTCTCCACCAACAAACGCTTTGAAGATGACTTCAGGCAGTGGGCTGAGGGGAAGGACGTTGAGATTATCGTTGAGGACTCCACAAAGGAGGAGGAGAAGCCAGGAGCTGTGAAGGCCCTTTCAGACATAGCCAGAACGTTAGACGACGAATTACTTGTCCTTGCAGGGGACAACCTCTTCTCCTTCAGCCTGGACGGCTTCATGGAGTACTACAGGGGCAGGAAGGCTGTTGTTACTGCGCTGTACGACGTGGGCGACTACGAGCTTGCTAAGCGCTACGGTGTTGCTGAGCTCAACGGGGAGAGGATTCTGAAGTTTCTCGAGAAGCCAGAAAAGCCGCCATCCACTCTGGTGGGCATAGGCATCTACGCTTTCACAAAGGAGGCGACGAGGCTTCTTGTTGAATACGGAGAGAGCGAGGAGAAGAGGGACAACCTCGGAGACTTTCTGAGCTGGCTCTGCAGCAGAGTGGAAGTCTACGGCTACCGCTTCGAAAACGGAAACTGGTACGACGTTGGAAATCCCGACTCCTATCTTGAGGCCTTCCGCTTCTACATCCGGCACAGCGTTGCAAACGACATCCAGATTGACCGCACATCGAAGATAATCGAACCCGTGGTGATAGAGGAGGGCTGCCAGATAAGGGGGAGGTGCCTCATCGGCCCCTACGTTTACATGGGGAGAGACTGCGTCATTGAAAATTCTGACATAAGCGATTCGGTCATCTTCGACGAGGTGGTGCTGAAGAAGGTGAAGATGTGGAGGAGCATAATTGACGAGCGGTGCGAAATCAGGAACCTGGAGCTGAACAGCTCAATCATCGGCGGGCACGCAAAGATTCAGCGCGGGGAATGAGCACCAGAATGAAGGCTGCAATCCTGGACGGCTACGTTGACGAGCCCTCCTGCCTGGGCGTTCCTCCCTACATCTCCCCCTACCCCCGCTACATTTACGGGATGCTGAAGGAGCTTGGCATCCCTGCATACTACACAACAATAGACCACTTCAGGAGGAGCAGGGAGGCAAGAGAGCAATTCAACAGTGCCGATGTTGCTGTTATCATAGCTGGAATTGCTGTTCCCGGCAGGTACCTTGGTGGCAAGCCCCTCTCTCTTGCAGAGCTCGGCAGGCTGGAGATAAAGGCTGAGAAGAGGATTCTTGTGGGCCCCATTGTTCTGGAGACTGGTATCAGAGACCTTCAGAGTTTGGGCTATGAAGTCCTCCCCTTCCCCTTCGAGCGTCACCTCTTCAGGCTCCTCTGCCGGATTGCCGGAGTTAGAAGCGAAGAACCAAGCACGAGAGACTTCGTGAACCGCTTCGCAGTTCTTGGAAGTGAAGTTGTAAGGCAGCATCCAGAGTTCCCGAACCTGATCTGCGAGATCGAAACCTACAAGGGCTGCTACTGGAGGGGGTGCAGCTTCTGCATCGAGAGAATCCACGGCGCTCCCCAGATGAGGGACCCAAAGGCGGTGATTGAGGAGATAGAGAGCCTTTACAGAAACGGAATACGCCACTTCAGGCTTGGAAACCAGACCGACTTCCTGAGCTATGGCGGAGACTTCTCGAAGGAGTTCCCAAAGCCCAACCCGGAATTCATGCTGGCATTTCACCGCGAAATCTGGCGGCGCTGTCCGGGCATCAAAACGCTCCATCTTGACAACGTCAATCCAAAAACCATCGCTGAATATCCTGAAGAAAGCGCTGAAGTCATCAAAACCATCGTGATGTACCAGTCGCCAGGCAACGTGGCAGCCATGGGGCTTGAGAGCGCTGATGAGAGGGTCGTTGAGGCGAACAGCCTGGCCGCAACGCCTGACGAGGTCATGGCAGCAATCGAGCTGGTGAACAGGTACGGCAGGTATACCGGCTATAACGGGCTTCCGTATTTCCTTCCCGGCATCAACTTCGTCACAGGTTTGAGAGGCGAGACGAAGGAGACCTTCGAGAAGAACTTCCAGTTTCTGGAGGAGGTAGTGGAGAAGGGGCTACTCCTCAGGAGGATAAACATAAGGCAGGTGAAGATTCTGAAGGGCACGCCCATGGAGAGCTTTGGAGACAGAAACGTCAGGAGACATAAGAAGTACTTCAGGAGGTTCAAGGAGAGGGTTAGACGGGAGATCGACACGGAGATGCTGAAAAAGGTTGTGCCCGTAGGTAGAAGGATTACGTCCCTCAGGTGCGAGGTCAGAGAGGGCAGGATAACCTTTGCAAGGCAGCTTGCAACCTATCCCCTCCTGATTGGCATCGTTGGCGAATACGACAGAAACACCTGGCTGGATGCGAGGGTCGTTGGATACGGGCAGCGCTCCATAACTGCAGTTGCGACTCCGCTTGACGTTAACAGTGCAACTCTGAAGCAGCTTGAGGCCATACCGGGGATAGGCAGGAGTCTGGCGGCAAGGATCGTCGCCAAAAGACCCTTCAGGAGTCTGGATGAGCTGAAAGAAGTTCTCGGCATCCAGTTCAAAAATCCGGAGCTATGGTTTTCAATTGCACTCTAACGCAATTATGTGACATTATACGCACAATAAAAGCACGAAATCGTTTATATATTTTTATAGAGAATCTCCAGTGGAAATAAAGGGGGTCAGGTGAACTTAGGGTAAAGCTCTTAAAGGATGCACTCCTTCACCATTCACTTCTCAGGGTGTCGGCTTATGTACAATGACGGTAATATTTTCGAAAAAATGTTAAAAAAGACCAGGATCTTCATAAACAGGGATGTGCTGAGACATTCTTATACGCCTGAGCACCTGCCCCACAGGAACGAGCAGATTAATGCCCTTGCTTCCATACTCGTTCCCGCCCTTCAGGGTGAAACTCCATCCAACGTCCTCATCTACGGAAAAACCGGGACAGGGAAGACAGCAACCGTAAAGTTCGTGGGAAAGCAGCTTGAACAGGCCAGCATTAAGATGGGGGTTCACTGCTGCATCCACTACCTCAACTGCGAGGTTATCGATACTCAGTATAGAGTTCTGGCAACCCTGGCGAAGGCTCTTGGCAAGAACGTCCCCATGACCGGCTGGCCCACAGATCAGGTTTACGAGGAGGTCAGGAGAGCAATAGATGCGAGAGACCAAACCGTTATAATCGTTCTGGATGAAATAGACAAACTCGTCAGAAAAGGAGACGAGGTTCTCTATAACCTTTCGAGGATAAACTACGAGCTGGAAAACGCAAGGGTCAGTCTGATAGGGATAAGCAACGACCTGAAGTTCAAGAGCTTTCTTGATCCACGAGTCGTGAGCTCTCTCAGCGAAGAGGAGCTCATATTCCCACCCTACAACGCTGAGCAGCTTCAGGACATACTCATGCAGAGAGCCGAGCTCGCTTTTTACGAGGGTGCGCTGGATGAGGAGGTTATCCCCTACTGCGCCGCTTTAGCAGCCCAGGAGCACGGAGACGCCAGAAAAGCTCTGGATCTGCTCAGGGTGAGCGGCGAGATAGCAGAGAAGGAAGAAGCAGATAAGGTTACCAGGGAGCACGTGAAGAGGGCTGTCAAGAAAATTGAGATGGATCACGTCATCGAGGTTGTAAGAACCCTTCCGACCCAGAACAAGGTCTTGCTCTACAGCATGATTCTGCTGAACGAGATAGGGAAGAGGAAGTTCACCACCGGCGAGGTCTATGCGGTCTACCGCTCCCTCTGCAAGAAGGTGGGGCTCGATGTGCTAACCCAGAGGAGGGTTAGCGACCTCATAAGCGAGCTCGACATGATGGGCATAATAAACTCCATCATAATCTCCAAGGGCAGGTATGGCAGAACCAGAGAGATAAGGATAGACGTCGATCCTTCATCCCTGAAGGAGGTTCTGCTGGAGGACTACAGAATGGAAATTCTCAACAGCATCGAGAAGAGCCTGAAGAGCACAATTACTCTGGAGCTTTTTGAGTAGCCCTTCAAAGGTTCGACTATGTTTGGCTACACACTCACGCTCATTTCCCGAAAATCCTGCACATCACGGGGTCTTCTCCAAAAAGGTTGCCGGAGTAAACTAAAGCCCTGTACCTGCAGCCCCCTCTGCAATCCTGCCTGAACTCGCATTCACACTGCAGCTCGTCAACTGTCCAGATGTACTTCTCCTTCAGCCTCTCCCAGCATGTCTTCAGCCCTTCATCAACGCTTCCGACAGCTTCGTCCTCAAAGAACCCGCATTTCGAGACCATTCCTGAAGGAGAGACAGAAGCAAAATGTGCGCCGCATGCGAAGTTACCGCTGCCTTCGTGCCCAAGCTCTCCGAAGCCGTATTTCGACATTATTCTGGCAGCGACGTCAAAATCAGGGACCACATCTTCCATAGTCGTTGGATAGTCTATCGCCCACCTTATAACGCCGCAGTCTGAAAGTATGGTGCCGAGATTTTCAAATTCTCCGAGGTTGTACTTTGTTACCATTGTGGAAATGGAAACGGCAATCCCAGCTTTAACAAGCGTTTTCACAGACTTCACCGCCGCCTCGAACTCAACACCCCTCAGCCTTTTGTGCCCCTCAATCCCATCAATGCTGACCTGAACTTCATCCACCAGATTTTTCAGCCTCTCAGCCTCCTTCTCTCCAATCAGAAGTCCGTTTGTCAGCAGAACAGTTCTGAATGGCTTCTTTCTGGCATACTCCAGGAACTCCCATATCTGCGGATGGAGGAGCGGCTCTCCCCCAGAAATCATCAGCTTCAAACCGCCAATGGCGTAGAAGTCGTCAACAGTCTTTTTAAACGTCTCAAAACTCATAAATTCCCTTCTCTGATGCACATAGCAGTGCTCACACTTCAAATTGCAGAGCCAGGTTACATTTACAAGCAAGTAGCGAAGCGACGGCTCTTCAGCAGAGATTACTTCAACCTTCCGCCTCTCGCTTCCCTCTCCACTCTCAACCAAAAGCCCTTCAGAAATCAAAAAATTGAGAAAATCTTTATCTACCTCGTCGTCCCCGACAAACCTTCCATCACAGCTCTTTAAAAAATCAAGAGCTTCATCATCCAGTTCGTAGAGCTCGTCACTGGCAGCACTGTAGGCGTAGGGCTTATCGAACACTCTTAACAATACTCTGTCCGCAAGACGTAGATGCGGCAAGCTTCACGTCCTCCTCTGTAACTTTTCCTGCCTCAATAAGGTGCCTGAGTATCTTGAAGGCTGCGCACTCCAAGCCCACATCACTGGGTTTGTAAAACTCGCAGTGGTAGCATATCAGCTCTATATAGCTCGCTCCCGCCATAGCCATCAGCACTCGCACTCGTCAGCCGTCATCAGCACGAAACGTGGCACTTGCAGACTCCAACAACTCTCCTTTCAACCTTTCTCACTTTCATGCATATCACCCACAGATTAGCTGCGGAGCAAATATATAAAATTTACTTATCAAATTTTCGGAGAGTTTTAACATCCATTAACACTTTATTTGGTTTTCTTGATACCGGAAAGGTTTAATACAAAATTATAAAATTAAGAAAGCATGAGGAGAATCCTGGTCTGTCCGGTATGCAACTCCACCGAGATAGAGCTTGATGCTGGAGGTTACACCGGCAAATACTACTGCAAGAAGTGTGGCTACGTGGGAAGCTACGTGCTGGAGATGACGGAAGGCGAATACAGGGAGATGATGGAGGGAGAGGAGGAAATGCGCAGAGATTCGCATAAGTGAGATGCTTCTCAAAAATTTCACAAGCTATTTATACCGAATCGGTGCAACATCTTCATGGAAAAATTCATTCTCCACGCCAGGAAAGGGGGAGTTTCTGTAATCTATGACGAATCCAAATCTGTTCTGACGTTTCCGGCTGATGTGGCGTCTCCTTCAGCCGTTGCATTCCTCATGCGGAACTGCGATGAGCTGAGAGTTGCCCTGCCGTGGAAAACCATCGAGGGGCTCGGCCTTAACAGGTTCCGCTTCTACGGAGGGAACTTCATCCCCATCGACATCAAGACCAACGGATTTTCCGCTGAGGAGAGGGCGAGGTTCATCAAAGACCTTGTGAGGGGTGAAATCGATGCTGGCAACATAATTTACCCCGGGAGGATTTTCGTGGAGGAGGTCAAGGAAGGCGGGGTTCTGGAGAGGCCCGGGTTTGGCGAGGCAGCCATTGACGTTGCCAGGATGGCCGGGCTGAGCCACTCAGCAGTTTACGCCTATCTTATTACTCCCGAGGGTGAGGTGGCAGGAAAGGAGTATGCGCTGAATTTTGCAGCGGAAAATGATATTCCCGCAATTTCCATCGAAGAGCTGATCTCCTACAGACTGAGAAACGAGAAGCTGGTGGAGAGAGTCGTTGAGGCTTCGCTCCCCACCAAGTTCTACGGAGAGCTCAGGGCTGTCGGATACAAAACCCCCCTGGGCGAGATAATGGTGGCTGTTAAGGGAGACGTCAGCGAAGGAGATGTGCTGGTCAGAATACACTCAGAATGCCTGACGGGAGATGTGTTCCATTCACTGCGATGCGATTGCGGTGATCAGCTGGAAAAAGCCCTGAAGAAAATTGACGAGGAAGGAAAGGGCGTTGTGATTTACATGAAGGGGCACGAGGGCCGGGGAATCGGGCTGATAAACAAGCTGATGGCCTACAGGCTCCAGGAAGAGGGGAAGGACACCGTTGAGGCCAACATAGAGCTCGGTTTTCCGCCCGACATGAGGAGCTACGGCATTGCAGCCCAGATTTTGCTTGATCTGGGTGTGAAGAGGGTAAGGCTGATGACCAACAACCCCCTGAAGCTTGAAGAGCTCAGGATGTACGGGCTGGATGTTGAGAGGGAGCCCATCGAGGTGGAGCCCTGCAGCGAGAACCTGGGTTATCTGAAGGCGAAGAAGGACAAGATGGGGCACATGCTCTGCATAAACGATTAAGTAACGTTCAGCTCTGCTTGGCCTTCCACTCCAGATAGTTGCAGTAGGGGCAGCCAAGGTCC
>CAZHKD010000004.1:44545-46972 GCA_964533255.1 uncultured archaeon
TCAGCTCTGCTTGGCCTTCCACTCCAGATAGTTGCAGTAGGGGCAGCCAAGGTCCCAGTAGCCCTTCTTTGTCTTTATCTTCACCATGTTTATCTCGTGCTCCTTGCACTTCTTCGCAGTAACGTAGAGGCTGCCGTTTTGCGGCAGAGGCAGAGTGAACCTGCAGTCGGGAAAGCCGCTGCAGCCGATGAACCTCTTTTTGCCCTTCGTCCTCCTCACCACAAGCTCTCTGCCGCACTCAGGGCATTTGCCGATTACGCTGTCCTTTCTGACCCCCTCTTTGAGGTTCTTTGACAGCTCCGCCAGGTTCGTGCTCTTCAGAATCTCCTCCAGAAACCTCACGGACTCCTCCACAACGTAATCCTGCTGAATTTTACCCTCAGCTATCGCGTCCATGTCCTTCTCAAGCTTTGCGGTCATGTCAGGCAGCGTTATGGTCTCGGCATTGTTTTTAAGCGCCTCAATCACGGCGAAGGCCGTCTGAGTTGGACGGAGAGGATTACCGTAAACGTACTTCCGGCTGTAGAGCTTCTTGATGATTTCGTGCCTTGTGGATTTCGTGCCGAGGCCAAGCCTCTCCATTATTCTGATGAGGTTTCCCGTTGAGTACCTGCCAGGAGGCTTCGTTTCTTTCTCAGCCAGCTCCTTCTTCAGAACCTCGAGGGCGTCGCCCTCGGCCATGTCGGGAAGGAATGACTCTTCAGCCTTGGAGTAAATGTAAATGGCTCTCCAGCCCGCTCTAACCAGCTTTCTGCCTGAAGCCCTGAACTTCTCGCCATTCGCATCTATTTCAGCCGTCTTGACGTCCCATACAGCAGTGGGAGCGAGGGTTGCCAGGAACCTTCTCACGACAAGCTCGTATATCCTCCACTCGTCCTTTCCAAGGTCATTTTGGGTTGCGACAGCGGTAGGATAAATTGGCGGGTGATCCTGCGTTTCCCTTTTACCCCTTGAAGGCACGATCTTTTCCTGAGCAAGCACGATTTCAGCCTCCTTTTTAAAGGGGCTGTTAGGTGCCAGGAACTGCTTTGCTATTCCGATAACGTTGAGGGTTTTTGGATAGACGGTGTTGTCTGTTCTCGGGTATGAGATGTAGCCGTTCATGTAGAGGTTCTCTGCAACGCTCATTGCTCTATCGGGGCTCATGAACTTGCTTGCCTCCCTCAGGAACTCGGTTGTGTTGAACGGGATGGGCTTCGCCTCCTCTCTGGTTGATTTGACGAACTTCGTTACCCTTGCAGTCTTCCCCATTCTTTCAAAGGCTTTCTGCGCCTCTTCCTTCACCTCGAATCGCTTAACGTGCTTCGCTTCAAACTCGCCGTTCTGATGCTTGAATCTTGCAAAAATCTCCCAGTAGGGCGTGGGCACGAAGCTCTGGATTTCCTTCTCCCTTTCAACTATGAGGCGGAGGGTAGGCGACTGAACCCTTCCAACACTCAGAAAATCCTTTCCAAGTCTGCCTGACGACAGGGAAATCATTCTGGTGAGGACGGAGCCCCATATCAGGTCTATGATCTGCCTAGTCTCTGCCGCCTTCGCCAGGTTGATGTCGACGCTGGTGCGGTTTGAAAAGGCGTTTTTGATGTCAGCAGGAGTTATTGCTGAATACTTTGCTCTATCAACCTTGACTGCCGGGTTCACCTCTTTGATGATTTCAAGGGCCTCAAAGCCGATGAGCTCTCCCTCCCTGTCGTAGTCCGTTGCTATTGTTACCTTCGAAGCCTTCCTGCCGAGCTCTTTCAGCAGCCTGGCTATCCCCTTCTCCTTCACCTCCTTGACCAGCTCGGCTTTCAGGAGGGACTGAAGCGGCACCTTCTGCCAGCTCCGGTACTCCTTCGGGAAGTCGAGCTCGACGATATGACCTTTAAGGCCGAGAACGTAGGCGTTATCTGATGGAGAGTGATAGACGTTTATGCCGTATTTCCTCTCCCTCTTAACGTCCTTAAAAAGGATCGAAGCTATTCTGCGTGCAGTATTGTCCTTCTCGGTTATTATGAGCCAGCATCCATCCATTGCCCCCAAGTGTAAAATCGGGGTTTAATACCTTTCTGTATCGGTACTTCTCCAGTGCGAACAGAAGTGAGCATAACATCGAACTTTATTTGGAACCTGTTTTCATCTTTTTATCCCGCCCACCCGGCCCCTCCACCATCCCAAAGCGTGGTGGTATACAGCCTTTAAATCCATATTCAAGGCCTCAGCAATTTCTCTTGCGGTCATCTCGTTTCTCCTCAAAATTTCCAGTATCTCCTTTTTTCTTTCAGACCTCAGCACAACGCCGTTCGGCTCCTGTCCAATCTCTGAAGGGGCCGTACACGCTTCCATCTGGAGAGTAAAGCGTTAAGGTGAGGCTGCTGGACGGGTTGTTCCATATTAAGTAGACGTCGAAGGATGAGGAGGATGTGTATATCATTCTGATGGTACATG
>CAZHKD010000005.1:0-42506 GCA_964533255.1 uncultured archaeon
AGAGCGTCGGCCTGTTAAGCCGATGGTCGCAGGTTCGAATCCTGCCGGCGGCGTCCGGAACTGAGGTTCGGATTATCCCGACCTTTAAATCACTTCCTCTTTTCTCAAAAATAAGGAGGCTGGAAAGTCTTTTTAGTTCCTCGATCAGGTTTCATGGCTTCTATTTAAAAATGGAGCTCCAGAGAGGTGACGGCGAGGGTGAGCGGGATAAAAAAACATTTATCGGGTCACTCACTCAATTAGCGAAAATAGTCTGATTATAAATGGTTTAATACAAAGGCAGGTGCATCTCATACTCAAACCCGGCCGATACAACCTGAAATCCGAGCTTCATGAACACGTGTATGGCTCTCGTATTCCGCTCATCTGTAACCACAACGATCCTCCCGTACCCGGCCTCCCTGCACTTCTCAATAACTCTCGAAATCATCCTCTGTCCCAGCCCCATGTTTCTGTAATCCCTGTGGATGAACGAAATCATGTGTACCTCCTCACCAACCGGTGCTCCTGCCACGTGCCCGACTATGTCCCCATTACATTCAGCGACCACAGACAAACCACTTGGAGCGAAAAAGTCAAGCCAGCTCTCTAAATCACTTCGTGTAGCTGGTGGTAGACCCAGAGTCCGCTCAGAAGGGTCGAAAGACAGATACATCTCCACCAGCTTCTCCTTGTCCTCTTCGTGCCGGTATGGCCGAATCAGCAAGCCCTTCGCTATCATTTGACATTATGTGACACAGTAGCAATATTTAAATCTTTCTGAAAGTGATGGGGAGCGAGTGGTCAGATAAAACTTTGAAGCCTGGTTGAGTTCTCAGCCCAAATCTGCACGATAACTTTTAAACCCCTACCCGGATACTGGAGAAAGATGAAGTACAAAATCGTGAGAATTGAGCTGAAGGACGATAACACGGTTATCCTCTTTCTCAAAAAGGTTGGAAGCGGTGCAAGTGTTATTCCGAAAGCTGACCTCTCTGACCCCGTGAAGCTCATCGAGTTCAGCATGCACATGGGTATGAACGTTGCGAAGAAGCTGGAAGAGCTGACTCAGTTCGATGCCTACATTCCTATTGATTACGAGGAGTACAATCTGAAAGACCTTAAAGTGGGAGACCTTGTGGAGATAGACATCAGACAGATTGAGAGGTCTTGATTGTGGAATTTAAGCCGGGCTGGTTCGATTCATTTGGAACGGAATACCCCTGCATTTTGATCAGAGCAATGCAGTGCAGAACTACACCTCGAAAAACCTGCCCAGACTGCTCTGATGATGCTGTCTCAGGTGAACCTCCCACTTCTTTCTTTCAGTCCTCAGCCTGCTGGCTGCTCTGTTCAGCGCCTCTTCCAGGCCTTCAAACATCTCCGGCTTGCCCTGCATGGCTTTCCTGACGCCCTCTTCCACAACCCAAACGCCGAGGGGAGCGTAGTATTCTGGCCTGATTTCCCTCAGAACGATAATTGACGCAACCCTCCTTATTTTCCTGAGGTACTCGAGAACGGGAAGGCGGGCAGCGTAATACCCGCCGGAAAGAACAGAGTACTCCCTTTTTCTGGAAATGTCCTCTCTGTCGTAGCCTATCCAGGTCGTGTCAGGGCTCCAGAAGCTCTTTTTCAACCATATTTCCACAAGCTGGAAGGAGTAACTGCCCGGACAAAGTATGATCTCGAAGTGATTGCCGAAGTGCTCGAAGCTGAACAGCATAACCTTGTCCACGGACTCACAGCACGCTATTCCCTTTTTTATTTCCTCTCCCAGGATATCGTGAATGGCGGTTATGCTCCATCTCGTTGGAACAAGCTTTCTGCTCCTCGTCTCCCCCAGCATCCCCACGCTGAAGATTTTCTGGAGGTAGTAAGTCGAGAAACCGTGGTCAAAGAGGAACTTCACAGCCTCAACAGCCTTTGCATCGTCATAGTAGACCTTTTCAACCCTGTCAGGGATTTTTGGATTCTCTGTCAGCTTCAAATCCTGGATTCGTGCTGAAACTCCGACTGGCTGGACGGTGTCATCGAAAACCGGCCTTTTAATGACCTTCTCTACCTCAGTCTCCAGCTCAAGGGGCTTCACCGACGCTGTGGCCTCTTGGATGTCGGAGAGGTATCTGTCGGGATTTGCAGCAGCGTGAACCTCCATTCTCTTCATCCCCCTCAGCAGAGACATCCTGAGCCTGATGACATCGCTAACATCCCCTCTCCAGAGCCATGGGGAATCGAGAAAAGCTGCATCGCCCTCAACGGCTATCAGCGGCCCGGCGTAAACCTTTGGGTAGCCCACTCTGCCTATGAAGGCTGACGGCGGGGTTGGCTTTTCAATGCTGCCCTCTCCCACCTCAACCCTCTTCAGGTATCCAAACTTTTCCAGCAGAGGGCACTTTATTCGCCCGCACAGCAGGTTCCCCTTGCATCTGGCACAGAGCACCTTATATCTTCTGCCAATCAGGATAGAAAATTTGCGGTCATGCTGGTTATGCTGGTGCTGGCTGGAGTGGTATGGTGGGTGTTGGGGGTAAAGTGTATTCAGTCACTCCACCGGTAGCGCTCAACCGGCAGCACTCAACCTAAAACTTCAAATACAGTAAGGAAATGATAGCAGGAGACCTTTCAAGACCTGCCACAAAAAGCCCCGGGGAAAAAGATATATATCCCGCAACTCCGCATGCTGAACATGGGCTCGTAGCTCAGCCAGGCAGAGCGACGGGCTTTTAACCCGTCGGTCGCGGGTTCAAATCCCGTCGAGCCCGTAACTCCCCTCAATTGGGTGAAGGAGATGAAGATGAAGCTGCAGGATCACATGCTGGTTCCAAAACACGAGTTGTTGAGTAAAGAAGAGGCTGAAGAGGTTTTGAAGGTATTGAACGTAAGGAAAGAGCAGCTTCCGAAGATCAGGGCAGATGACCCCATTGCAAAGGAAATTGGGGCGAAACCCGGTGATATAGTAAGGATCGTACGTGACAGCCCAACAGCCGGAAAGAGTGTGGTTTACAGGCTTGTTATATGAAATGTGTGGAGAGTTTTGGGAAATTGAAACGGAATTTTTTCTACTTAGAGGGAGGTATGGTTAAATGCCGTTAGACAGAAGGGTTCTTGCCAGGAAGTATTTCACTCACGAGAGGCTGGTGAAGCACCAGATAGACTCATTCAATCGGTTTCTGGATGAGGGTCTTCAGAGGGTTATCGACGAGCAGGGAAGGATAGAGCTGGACATACCGGACACCTACGTGAAGCTGGGGAAGGTTGAGGTTGGGAGACCCATTGTTAAGGAGGCTGAGGGGAGCAGGCTGCCCCTTTACCCGGCAATGGCCAGGCTGAGAAACCTGACATACGCTGCTCCTGTTTATCTCCAGTGCCAGGTCATCGACGCCGGAAAGGAGCTCGATGAGGAGTGGGTAGAGATAGGAATGCTCCCCATCATGGTGAAGTCCAAGGTGTGCAATCTTAATGACGTGGATGATGTCACCAAATACGGCGAAGACCCTCTCGACCCGGGTGGCTATTTCATAATTAACGGCAGCGAAAGAGCCCTGATGACTCTGGAAGACTTGGCACCAAACAAGATACTGCTTGAGAGGGAGGAGCGCTACGGAGAGCCAATCGAGGTTGCAAAGGTCTTCAGCCAGCGCTCGGGCTACAGGGCGCTTGTGGTGGTTGAGAGGAACAGGAACAACATCCTCGAAGTCACATTCCCCCAGCTTCCGAAGCCCGTGCAGTTCGTTGTTCTCATGAAGGCCCTCGGCGTCGAAACGGATCAGGAAATTGTCACGATGGTAAGCGAGAATCCGGAAATCATGAAGTTCATGCTTGAGAATGTGGAAGTTGCTGAGGTTGACACTCAAGAGGAGGCCATAGAGTACCTTGGCAGGAGGGTTGCACCGGGACAGAGCAAGGAGTACCGCATTGACAGGGCGAATCAGGTTCTTGATCAGTACTTCCTGCCCCACATAGGTGTTGAGAGGGAAGCGAGGAGGGCAAAGGCCTTCTTCTTGGCGAGAATGGCTGAGGCTGTGCTGGAGCTGACCCTCGGAATGAGGAGGGAGGACGACAAGGATCACTACGCCAATAAGCGTCTCAAGCTTGCCGGCGACCTGATGGAGGAGATATTCCGCGTGGCCTTCCTCAGGCTGATAAAGGACGTGAAGTACCAGCTTGAGAGGGCGAAGGTGAGGGGCAGGCAGCTCAAGATGTCCACTGCGGTGAGGAGCGACGTGCTGACCGACAGGATAATGCACCCCATGGCCACAGGAAACTGGGTTGGCGGCAGAACGGGGGTTTCCCAGCTTATTGACAGGCACAACTACATCAGCGTCCTGTCTCATCTGAGGAGAGTGATCTCACCCCTTTCACGCTCACAGCCCCACTTCGAGGCAAGAGATTTGCATCCTACGCAGTGGGGAAGAATTTGCCCAAGTGAGACCCCTGAAGGGCCAAACTGTGGCCTTGTCAAGAACTTCGCCCAGTATGCTGAAGTTAGTGTTGGATGCGACGAGAAAGAGGTTCAGGAAGTCCTGTTTGGACTTGGTGTGGAGCCGGTGGCGAGATAGTGAGGTAGTGAGGTGATTTTTGTGAAGACCAGAGTTTACGTTAACGGTGCCCTCATCGGGTTTCATGATGATGGAGAGAAGCTGGCAAATCAGCTGAGGGAGCTGAGAAGGAAGGGCAAGATAAGCGATCAGGTTAATGTGGTTTACTACCCGGACAGCAATGAGGTAAGAATCAACACTGACCCTGGCAGGACAAGAAGACCTCTCATCGTGGTGAAGAACGGCAAGCCCCTGGTTACCGAGGAGCACATCGAGAAGCTGAAGAACGGCGAGATTGAGTTCGACGACCTCGTCAGGCAGGGTCTGATAGAGTATCTGGACGCTGAGGAGGAAGAAAACGCATACATCGCCATAAGTGAGGAGGAGCTGACTCCAGAGCACACGCACCTTGAGCTCGACGCATCGCTTATAGTGGGCATCTGTACCGGCTCTATTCCTTACCCGGAGCACAACGCAAGCCCCAGGAACACCATGGGGGCGGCGATGATCAAGCAGAGCCTTGGGCTGCCCTACGCTAACCTGGGCTGGAGGGCTGACACGAGAGGACACCTCCTCCACTACCCGCAAATCCCCATCGTAACAACCGACACCCAGAAGGAGATAAAGTTCGATGAGAGACCTGCAGGCCAGAACTTCGTCGTTGCCGTTCTGAGCTACGAGGGGTACAACATTGAGGACGCCCTCATCTTCAACAGGGGGAGCATTGAGAGGGGCCTCGGCAGAAGCCACTTCTTCAGAACCTACGAGACGGAGGAGATGAGGTACCCCGGAGGGCAGGAGGACAAGTTTGGAATCCCTCCCAGCGATGTCAATGGCTACAGGGGAGTCGAGGCCTACGCCCACCTGGATGAAGATGGGCTGGTGTTTCCGGAAACCGAGGTTGGGCCTGATGACGTCCTCATAGGCAAGACCTCTCCGCCAAGGTTCCTTGAGGAGCCCACAGAGCTCGGCGTATCGCCCCAGAAGAGGAGGGAGACGTCCATAACCATGCGCTCCAATGAGAGCGGAATAGTTGACGCGGTATTTCTTACGCTGTCCGAAAACGGCTCGAAGCTTGCGAAGGTGAGGGTGAGGGACTTCAGGATTCCAGAGCTTGGCGACAAATTCGCTTCGAGGCACGGCCAGAAGGGCGTCATCGGCCTTATTGTGCCTGAAGAAGACATGCCCTTCACGGAAAGCGGCATCGTGCCTGACATGATCGTCAACCCCCACGCAATTCCTTCGAGGATGACCGTAGGGCACGTCCTGGAGATGATAGGTGGCAAGGTTGGATGCCTTGAGGCGAGGAGGATTGACGGAACGCCTTTCCACGGTGAGAAGGAAGATGATCTCAGAGCTGCCCTTAAAAAGTTCGGATTCAGCTATACTGGCAAAGAGGTAATGTATGACGGAATCACCGGCAAGAAGTTTGTTGTGGACATATTTGTCGGCGTGATTTACTACCAGAAGCTCTACCACATGGTTTCGGGCAAGATGCATGCCAGAAGCAGAGGGCCGGTTCAGGTGCTTACCAGGCAGCCGACGGAAGGAAGGGCGAGAAAAGGCGGTCTGAGGTTCGGAGAGATGGAGAGGGACGTGCTCATCGGCCATGGTGCTGCTCTGCTGCTGAAGGACAGGCTGCTTGAGGAGTCAGACAAGGTGGAAGTCTACGTCTGCGCCAACTGCGGACAGGTTGCAACTTATGACTACCGGCGCAACACAGCCTACTGCCATGTGTGCGACGACGATGCCAACATACACCGCGTTGAGATGAGCTACGCCTTCAAGCTTCTGCTTGACGAGCTGAAATCCATGATGATCGCTCCCCGCCTTGTGCTGGGAGATAAAGCCTAACGAGGTGAGTTTATGATCCCCAAAAGAGTGTCATCAATCAAGTTTGAGGTTTTGAGCCCCCAGGAAATAAGGCGCATGAGTGTTGCAAAGATCATCACTCCTGAAACCTACGACGATGACGGTTTCCCCATTGAAGGGGGGCTGATGGACACAAGGCTTGGCGTAATTGACCCCGGCCTGAAGTGCAGGACGTGCGGGGCCAAGGCAGGAGAATGCCCGGGACACTTCGGACACATCGAGCTGGCAGCCCCGGTCATCCACGTGGGATACGCCAAGCTCATCGGGAAGCTCCTGAATGCCACGTGCAGAGAATGTGGAAGGATTCTGCTGAAAGACGACAAGAGGGACAGGTTTATAGCGGAGATAGAGAAAAGCAGAGAACTCGGCCAGGATTTCGAGGAAATAGTGAAGGAGGTCTTCAGGGTAACGAAGGGTGTGAAGAAGTGCCCTCACTGCGGTGCAGAGCAGATGGAGGTGAAATTCGAAAAGCCGACGTTTTTCTACGAGAACGAGCACCGCTTAACGCCCAAGGACGTGAGGGAGAGGCTTGAGAAGATACCTGACGAAGACCTGCCTGCTTTCGGCATGGAGCCTAAGGCTGTACGCCCCGAATGGCTTGTTCTCACAGTTTTGCCTGTCCCGCCGGTAACTGTGAGACCATCCATCATCCTTGAGACCGGTCAGAGGAGTGAGGATGACCTGACTCATAAGCTTGTAGACATAATCAGGATCAACCAGAGGTTTATGGAGAACAAGGAGGCTGGAGCCCCACAGCTCATCCTCGAAGACCTCTGGGAGCTCCTGCAGTACCACGTGACAACTTACCTTGACAACGAGGTCAGCGGGATACCGCCTGCAAGGCACAGAAGCGGCAGGCCACTCAAAACCCTTGCACAGCGTTTGAAGGGCAAGGAGGGGCGATTCAGGGGCTCGCTGTCAGGCAAGCGTGTTAACTTCTCTGCCCGAACCGTCATCTCTCCTGACCCAAACCTCAGCATAAATGAGGTAGGCGTCCCGCTGGTAGTTGCTGAGGAGCTCACGGTTCCCATCTACGTGACGGACAAGAACATCGAGGAGGCGAGGGAGTACATAATGCGGACGGAGCATCCAAAGGCAAATTACGTCATAAGGCCCGATGGCAGGAGAATCAGGGTGATGGACTCCAACAGGGAAGAGCTTGCAGAGAAGCTGGAGCCCGGCTGGATTGTGGAAAGGCAGCTCAAGGATGGAGACATCGTTCTCTTCAACAGGCAGCCTTCTCTCCACAGAATGAGCATCATGGCCCACTACGTGAGGGTTTTACCCTACAAGACCTTCAGGCTGAATCCTGCGGTCTGCCCGCCCTACAACGCTGACTTTGATGGGGATGAGATGAACCTCCACGTCCCCCAGAGCCTCGAGGCTCAGGCTGAGGCGAAGATTCTGATGACGGTTCAGGAACAGATCCTCTCCCCGCGCTTCGGCGGCCCCATCATTGGCGGCATCCACGACCACATAAGCGGGCTGTATCTGCTGACGAGGGGTGAGAAGAAGTTCACGAAGGAGGAGGTAATGTCCCTGATCCGCCCCCTCGACATAACCAGGCTTCCCGAACCGAAGTACGATGGCATGTGGACGGGCAAGCAGATTTTCAGCATGATACTGCCGGACATAACCATTGAGTTCAAGGCTGAAATCTGCCAGAACTGCGAGGAGTGCAAGGGGGAGCAGTGCGAGAATGACGCTTACGTTGTCATAAGGGATGGAGAGCTTGTAACCGGCACCATTGATGAAAAGGCTGTTGGAGCCTTCAAGGGCATAATAATCGACGAAATCATGAGGAAGTTCGGAAGTGAAGAGACGAGGAGGTTCATAGACAACATGACCCAGCTCGCCATCAGAGCAATAATGAATACTGGCTTCTCCTTCGGCATAAGCGATGAAGACATTCCCGAGGATGCCAAGAAGCAGATCAGAGACCTCATCGTGGAGGCTGAGAGGAAGGTTGACGAGCTGATTCAGGCCTACAGAGAAGGAAATCTCGAGCCGATGCCCGGCAGAACTGTTGAGGAAACGCTTGAAATGAGGATAATGCAGGTTCTCGGCAGGGCGAGAGACCAGGCGGGTAAGATCGCCAGCCAGTTCCTGGGCATGGACAATCCCGCAGTCATCATGGCTGTCAGCGGAGCCAGAGGCTCGATGCTGAACCTCACCCAGATGGCGGCCTGCATAGGCCAGCAGTCTGTTAGAGGTGAGCGCATAAGCAGGGGCTATACGTATTCGCACAGGACTCTGCCCCACTTCAGACCCGGAGACCTGGGAGCTGAAGCGAGGGGCTTCGTCAAGAGCAGCTACAAGGATGGTCTAACGCCTGTGGAGTTCTTCTTCCATGCCGTTGGAGGGAGAGAGGGTCTGGTTGATACTGCCGTCAGAACATCCCAGTCAGGCTATCTGCAGCGCCGTTTGATTAACGCCCTGCAGGACTTGAAGGTGGACTACGATGGCACAATCAGGGAGCAGACCTCCAACATGCTGGTTCAGTTCAGGTACGGCGAGGATGGTGTTGACCCCATGAAGAGCTTCAGAGGGAAAGCGGTTGACGTCAGAAGAATAATCAGAGAAGTCATGGCAGAGGAAGGTAAGGAAGTGTAGGCGATTTGGAGTGAGAATGGAGGTATGATCATGGGATATGAAGACATTGTTGATCCTTATCCCTTTCCTGAGGCTCTCAGGAAGGAAATTCTTGAAGAGCTGGAAAGGATAAAGCCCACAAAGAAGATTGCCAGGAAGATAGTGGAGAGGTGCTATCAGGCGTATCTCAGCAATCTGGTTGAGCCCGGAGAAGCAGCAGGCATAGTTGCAGCCCAGTCCATAGGTGAGCCCGGAACGCAGATGACCATGAGGACGTTCCACTATGCTGGTGTTGCTGAAATCAACGTTACCCTTGGCCTCCCAAGGCTCATCGAGATTCTTGACGTGAGAAAGAACCCGTCAACACCCATGATGACCATAAGGCTCACTGAGGAGTATGCCAGGGACAGAAACAAGGCAAAGGAGGTCGCCAACAGGATTGAAGCAACGTACATAACCGACATTGCCGACGTTGCCACCGACATCCGAAACATGAGGATAGTGATTACTCCTGACGAGAGAGCCCTTGAGAGGAAGGGTCTCACCTTTGAGGAGCTCAAGAAGAAGGTTGAGAAGGGGCTCAAGACGGAGGTCGTTGAGGAAGGAAACAGGCTCGTGGTTCAGATTGCGGAGCCATCCTTCAAGACGCTCATGGATACCTTTGAAAAGCTCAGGAAACTGGTTCTGATGGGCATCAAGGAAATCAAGAGGGTTATCATCAGGAAGGAAGGTGACGAATACGTCCTCTACACCGAAGGCTCAAACCTGAAGAAGGTCATGAAAGTGAAGGGGGTTGATTTCTCAAGAACGACGACCAACAACATTTATGAAATCTATGAGGTTCTGGGCATTGAAGCTGCCAGAAGTGCCCTGATAAGGGAAGCGGTGTCAACCCTTGAAGAGCAGGGTCTTGAGGTTGACATGAGGCACCTGATGCTTGTAGCCGATGTGATGACTGTGGATGGCGAGCTTAAACAGGTTGGAAGACACGGTGTGGCCGGGGAAAAGCAGAGCATCCTGGCCAGGGCAGCCTTCGAAATGACTGTAAACAACCTGCTGGAGGCTGCTGTGAGGGGAGATATAGACAATCTCAGCGGTATAACCGAAAACATAATAGTTGGACAGCCCATCAGGCTGGGAACAGGAGATGTGGAGCTTATAGCCAGAATAAATATGGGAGGGGATAGCAAATGAAAGTGAATCTGGAGAGAGCTCTCAGAAGGGCGATAAAGACCGGGAAGGTATACCTTGGGAGTAAAAGAACGATAAAGGCCCTCAGGAATGGAGAAGCAAGAATGGTTGTTGTTGCCAGCAACTGTCCCGAAGAGTTCTTTGAGAAGATAAAAAGCTTCAACGTGCCGGTGGTCATGTTTGAGGGAACCAACATGGATCTCGGAGCCATATGCGGAAAACCTTTCAGCGTTGCAGCCATTGCAATAGTTGATGCAGGCGAATCGGAAATTCTTGCTGCTGCTGAACAATAATTTTATTTTGAGAGGAGAGGAGTATGGGAGTAAAGCTATCGACGGAAAGTATCAGGTTCTTAACTCTTTTTGAGAGCCTCACGGGAGCGAGCGTTAAGGACTGCATAGTTGAAGACGACAGGGTAATTTTTGTGGTAAAGAAGGGCGATATGGGCCTTGCCATTGGCAAGGGCGGCATCAACATCGAGAAAGCCAAGGAGCTTATTGGCAAGAAAATAGAAGTTGTAGAGCACAGCGACGACGCTGTGGAATTCATCACCAATATTTTTAAACCGATCCGCGTCACTGCAAAGTTGGTAGAGAAGGATGGCAAGAAAGTGGCTGTGGTTAGTGTCAATCCCCAGTACAAGGGGCTCGTCATAGGAAAGGGCGGGAAAAATATAAATAAAGCCAAAGAGTTGGTGAGGAGGCATCACGATATTGAGGATATCGTCGTGAAATAGGATAAAAGGGATAAGATAAGGTGGTAAGGATGGGCAGAGGATTGTTTGCTGCAAGAAAGCTTATCGAGAACAGGAAGAAGTTCAGGTGGAGCGATAAGAGGTTCGTACGCAGGACGCTGGAGCTCAACGTGAAGGCTGACCCGCTGGAAGGTGCGCCGATGGCGAGGGGAATAGTGCTGGAGAAGCTGGGGATAGAGGCGAGGCAGCCGAACTCAGGGATAAGAAAGGCTGTCAGGGTTCAGCTGATAAAGAACGGAAAGCAGATTACCGCATTCACGCCCGGAGACGGCTCGATCAACTTCATTGACGAGCACGACGAGGTCATCGTGGAGAGGATAGGCGGGAGAATGGGAAGGAGCATGGGAGACATTCCCGGCGTCAGGTTCAAGGTTATCAAGGTGAACAACACCAGCCTTAAGGAGCTCTGGAAGGGCAGAAAGGAGAAACCACTGAGGTGATGGGATGAAATACGGATTTACCAAAGAAGAGCTGCTTGTTTTCGGAAAGTACGACGTGAGTGAGGTAGAGGTCAGCGATCCGGCTTTGAAGAACTACATCTGCCTTGAGCCCCGCTATGTTCCTCATGTCCACGGGAGGCATGCGAGAGTGCCTTTCGGGAAGCAGAGGGTGTTCATAGTGGAGAGGCTCATAAACAAGGTGATGAGGAAGGAGCACAACACGGGGAAGAAGATTCTGGCCTACAACATCGTTAAGGAGGCCTTCGAGATTATTGAGAGGAAGACGAAGAAGAATCCCATTCAGGTTCTTGTTGATGCCATAATCAATGCCGGGCCCCGGGAAGAGGTCGTCAGGCTCAAGTATGGTGGTATAGCAGTCCCCCGTTCCGTTGACACCTCAAGCCTGAGAAGGCTGGATATTGCCCTGAGAAACATTGCTGAGGGGGCAAGAAGGGCTGCGTTCAAGTCCAAGAGGAGCATTGCAGCCTGTCTTGCGGAGGAAATCATTGCTGCTGCCAATAACGAGAGCAGGAGCTATGCGGTTGCCAAGAAGGAGGAAGTTGAGAGGGTTGCCAAGTCTGCAAGGTGACGAGAGCAAAAAGGTGGTATGAATGACCAGAGCAAAGAAAATGGTTGATAAGATAAAAGAGCTGATGTGGAAGCCGGAGAAGATAAGGAACATGGGTATCATCGCCCACATCGACCACGGCAAGACAACCCTGAGCGACAACCTGCTTGCAGGGGCAGGGATGATCAGTGAGGAGCTTGCGGGTCAGCAGCTCTATCTGGATTTTGACGAGCAGGAGCAGGAGAGGGGCATCACGATCAACGCAGCCAACGTTTCCATGGTTCACGAGTACGGTGGGGAGGAGTACCTCATCAACCTGATAGACACCCCCGGACACGTTGACTTCGGAGGAGACGTTACGAGAGCAATGAGGGCAGTGGATGGAGTCATCGTGGTCGTGGATGCGGTTGAGGGGGTGATGCCTCAAACTGAAACAGTTCTCAGACAAGCTTTGAGGGAGAACGTCAAGCCCGTTCTTTTCGTGAACAAGGTGGACAGGCTCATCAAGGAGCTTGAGCTGGGGCCAGAGGAGATGCAGAACAAGCTCATCAAGGTTATTGGCGAGGTAAACAAGCTTATAAAGGCCCTCAGGCCTGAGAAGTACGATAAGTGGAAGGTAGATGTTGCCAATGGAAGCGTGGCCTTTGGCAGCGCCCTCTACAAGTGGGCGGTAAGCGTTCCGGCAATGAAAGAGACGGGTGTGGGCTTTAAAGAGGTTTACGACTATTTGAAAGCTGATAACGTTAGAGAGCTTGCCAGAAAAACGCCCCTGCACAGGGTCGTTCTCGACATGGTCATAAAGCACCTCCCGTCACCAATTGAAGCTCAGAAGGAGAGAATACCGGTAATCTGGAAGGGCGATGCCAGCAGCAAGGAAGGTCAGGCAATGGTCGACTGTGATCCAAACGGCCCAATCGCACTCATGATCACAAAAATCGTTTCAGACCCCCATGCAGGCGAAGTTGCAGTTGGGCGCCTTTACAGCGGGACAATGAAGCCCGGTCTCGAGCTCTTTCTGATCGACAGGAAGACCAAGAACAGAGTCCAGACCATCGGTCTCTTCATGGGCCCGAGGCGTGTAGAGGTGCCAGAAATACCTGCCGGCAACATTGTGGCAGTTGTTGGTTTAAAGGATGCCGTTGCCGGTTCGACCTGCAGCAATCTGGAGAACTTCGTGCCCTTTGAGTCCATCAAGCACATCAGCGAACCCGTGGTTACGATGGCCATCGAGGCAAAGAACCCGAGGGACCTTCCGAAGCTGATTGAGGTGCTGAGGAAGCTGGCAAAGGAAGATCCTACTCTACAGGTCACCCTCAATGAGGAGACGGGAGAGCACCTGATGAGCGGAATGGGCGAGCTCCACCTTGAGGTGAGGGTTGAGAGGATAAGAAGGGATTTTGGTATTGACGTTGTCACCTCTCCGCCCATTGTGGTCTTCAGAGAGACTGTAACGGCAGTTTCGCCTGTCGTTGAGGGCAAGTCCCCCAACAAGCACAACAGGTTCTACATAACCGTGGAACCTCTTCCGCCAGAAGTAATCAGGAAGTTCAAGGAAGGCGAGGTGGACATGAAGATGGACAAGAAGGAGCGCAGGAGGATTCTCGAGGAGGCGGGGCTGGCAAAGGAGGAAGCTGCGGGGATTCAGGAGTACTACGAGGGCAACGTGTTCTGCGACGTCACGAAGGGCATTCAGTACCTGAACGAGACCATGGAGCTGATACTTGAGGGTTTCAGAGAGGCTGTTAGAGCAGGGCCGCTGGCGAGGGAGCCCATGATGGGACTCAAGGTTAAGCTTGTGGACTGCAAGCTTCACGAGGATGCCGTCCACAGGGGCCCGGCTCAGGTGATTCCCGCTGTCAGGTCCGCCATTTTCGCTGCTGTGCTGCAGGCCCAGCCGACGCTGCTCGAGCCGTATCAGAAGGTGTTCATAACAGTCCCCCAGGACATGCTGGGCAACGTTACCAAGGAGATTCAGGGGAGGAGGGGCCAGATTCTGGAGATGCGCACGGAGGGAGACATGGTGACAGTGGTTGCGAAAGCCCCGGTCAAGGAGATGTTCGGATTTGCAGGAGCCATAAGGAGCGCAACGTCAGGCAAGGCTTTGTGGAGCGTTGAACACGCAGGATTCGAACCAATCCCGCAGGGATTGCTTGAAAACTTTGTAATGGAGGTAAGAAAAAGGAAAGGCTTGAAGCTCGAGCTTCCAAAGCCTGAGGACTTTGTAGGGTGAAAGTTTTATATACCCACAAATTTTTAGCCCCTCTAAAAGAAGAAAAAGGGAGGATGATGTGATATGGCAAAGGAGAAGGAGCACATTAACGTTGCCATGATCGGGCACGTAGACCACGGAAAGTCGACCCTTATTGGCAGGTTGCTTTACGAGGCTGGAGAAATTCCGGAGCATATTATTGAGAAATACAGGAAAGAGGCGCAGGAGAAGGGTAAGGCTACTTTCGAGTTTGCATGGGTCATGGACAGGCTCAAGGAGGAGAGGGAGAGAGGTATTACAATCGACGTTGCACACAGGAAGTTCCAGACCCAGAAGTACGAGGTTACTATAGTGGACTGCCCGGGACACAAGGACTTCATCAAGAACATGATCACCGGCGCATCCCAGGCCGATGCAGCCATCCTTGTCGTTGACGCCAACGACGGCGTGCAGGCACAGACAAAGGAGCACGTATTCCTTGCAAGGACCCTCGGCATCAACCAGCTCATAGTGGCCATCAACAAGATGGACAGAGTCAATTACGACCAGAAGAGGTACGAGGAGGTCAAGGAGCAGGTTGCAAAGCTCATCCAGATGGTGGGTTACAAGCCTGATCAGGTTCCGTTCATCCCAACATCTGCATACAACGGTGACAATGTCCTGAAGAAGAGCGACAAGACGCCCTGGTACAACGGCGTTACGATATTTGAGGCTCTTGACATGCTTAAGCCGCCAGAGAAGCCCGTTGACAAGCCGCTCCGCATTCCGATTCAGGACGTTTACTCCATCAGCGGTGTCGGTACTGTTCCGGTTGGCAGGGTAGAGACCGGTGTGCTGAAGGTTGGTGACAAGGTCATTTTCGAGCCCCCAGGCGTGACTGGAGAGGTCAAGAGCATCGAAATGCACCACGAGGCGATACCCCAGGCAGAGCCGGGTGACAACATCGGTTTCAATGTGAGAGGTGTCAGCAAGAACGATGTGAGGCGCGGTGATGTGTGCGGACACACCGACAACCCGCCCACAGTCGTCAGGGACTTCACAGCCCAGATCGTCGTTCTGCAGCACCCCACTGCCATTACGGTGGGCTACACCCCGGTTGTGCATGCCCACACAGCCCAGGTGGCATGCAGGTTCGTTGAGCTCCAGAAGAAGCTCGACCCCAGAACGGGTCAGGTGAAGGAGGAGAACCCGCAGTTCCTGAAGACCGGTGACGCTGCGGTGGTCAAGATGGAGCCAACGAGGCCCATGGTCATCGAGAAAGTCAAGGAAATCCCACCGCTCGGCAGGTTTGCTATCAGAGACATGGGTATGACCGTTGCTGCCGGAATGGTTCTCGACCTGACCCCAAGGAAGTAATTATTTAATTTTTTAGTTCATTTTATGTCTATTTAAACGTTGAAGGGTGTTGAGGATGGCAATAAAGGGATACAGAGCCAGAATAAGGCTTTCAGGTCTTGATCCAAAGAATCTGGACAGGATTTGCAGTCAGATCAAGGAAATAGCCCAGAAGACCGGGGTTGAAATAAGCGGGCCGGTGCCCCTGCCAACCAAGAGGATGGTGGTACCGGTCAGAAAGGCTCCCGATGGCGAGGGTAGCGAAACCTGGGATCACTGGGAGATGAGGGTTCACAAAAGGCTGATAGACATTGCTGCCGACGAGAGGACGCTCCGCCAGATAATGAGGATACAGGTGCCCAAGGACGTGAACATCGAGATTGTGCTTGAGAGCTAAAAGGAGTGGAAGCAGGAATCCCCAGCCTTTCTTTTCTACATTCTGTTTTATTGTTCAATCGTTTCGCCTGCTATACTTCGCCCGATTTGACTGCACTCTTCAAACGCCGTGCTTAACACCTCTCCAACCCTAAAAAACTTTAAAATCGAGCTCTGTTTTCTACGTCCATGCTATTAAAAATCACGTTCCTCGGCACTGCCGGTACGGTTCCAAGTATTGAGCGAAATCCATCTTCTATACTCATACAGCGTGAAGGGGTGAGGATTCTCTTTGACTGCGGCGAGGGCACTCAGAGACAGATGATGAGAGCAAAAAGTGGCTTCAAGATCAGCAGCGTGTTCATAACACACCTTCACACTGACCACTTCGTAGGTAGCTTTGGGCTTCTTGAAACAATGTCTCTGAATGGAAGGGAGGAACCCATAACGTTTTACACCCCCAATGCAGACTTTTTAAGGAACCTGTTCAGCATGTTTGGTTACGAGCACCTCGGCTTCCCGGTGAGGGTCGTAGAGCTCAGAGATGGAGATGTAGTGGATTTCGGAGACTTCAGGGTGGTTGCCTTTGAAACAGACCACATAGTTAAAAGTCTTGGTTACGCGTTAATAGAGAAGGACAGGAGGGGTAAATTTGACAGGAGGAAGGCCGAAGAGCTGGGCATCCCCCCGGGCCCCCTGTACGCAAAGCTTGCTTCTGGAGAGAGCATTGTGTGGGATGGTAAAGTGATCTCTCCTGAAATGGTTCTCGGAGCTGCAAGAAGGGGGAGGAAAATAGTGTACACCGGCGACACAAGGCCGTGTGAGAGAACGGTGGAGATGGCCAGGAATGCAGATGTGCTCATTCATGACGCCAGCTTCACGTCCGAACTCCAGGACTGGGCTGAGGAGACAAAGCATTCTACTGCCAGGGAAGCTGCCGAAATTGCCCGACTTGCAGGAGTGAGACGGCTAGTTCTCACCCACATCAGTGCCAGATATTCCAAGGACTCACGACCACTCCTGGATGACGCAACAGCAGTCTTCAAAAATGTGGTGGTTGCGGAGGACTTCATGAGCTTTGAAGTTGAGTTTAATGATTGAACATTTTTTTCCGATCTTCGCTCGCCTAACCTTGCAACAAGAATCTAGAACTTCAGGAGTTCTGCTAGTCTCTCCTCTATTCTGTATGTGTGCTGAGATATGATAATCTGGAGGGGAGTCATGATTCCCGAAATCTCAAGAAACACGTAAATTAGGATTATGACGGCTGCCAGCATCCGGAAGCTCTTCTGAAAGCTCTCGATCCGTTCCGACATCCTGATTTTAGAAGACGCTTTCAGGATTGCTGCGATAGAGACTGCAAGGCCTATGCCGTATACCAGCATAAAAAGAGAGCCTTTCAGGGGTGAACCCTCAATCATGGCCAGACTCAGCACAGAGCCCATGATAGGACCTATGCACGGCGACCATATCAGTCCAAGTGCGGCACCCAGTACAAGGGGTGATGCGCCGCTGTAAACCAGGGTGTGCCTTGAGGCGAGGGCTGTGTAGCGCATGTATATCCTGTCAGAGGCCAGAATGAGGGCGAAACCAATTAGAAGCAGGTATCCAATCTCTCTGAAGGGTATTATGGTGCCGAGGGTGCCGAAAAGAGCTCCAAGAAGGGTGAAGGTCAGAATCATGCCCAAGACAATGAGCAGACCCTTCTTTGGCTCACCCATGGAACCTGCAAATATAACGGGGATGACGGGAAGAACACATGGGGAGATTATTGAAACGACCCCTGCGAAGAAAACCGCCAGATAAACCAGCATGGTATATTATCGTCCCCCAAACCATTTAATTCTCTTCCCCGTTTTCAGATTACTTTTTCAACTCATCTTTTATAAATGCGTCTAAGCTTGGATCCAGCTCGATTCCATTAGAAGTGATTTTAAACTCGGAAATCTCGGGCTCAATATACTTGCTGGCTCTAACAACCTTGACAAGCCTCCTGACAGAATCTCCGTCAAAAATTCGTTCCAGCTGTATGATGTTGTTGAAGATGAGGCTGACCGAAGTTTCGGTGTGCATGTCGTGGGCGTTTTTAACAAGGGTGAATATGCCGTGCCCCCCCTCACTTTCCAGCCTTACCACGAGGTTTCTGAGGAACTGGATTACTTTCGGCGCGTGGTGGTACAGCAGTAGACCACTTATGGAGTCGAAGGCAAGAAAGTAATCCTCCTTCACGTTGTCGAGCACCTTTCCTACTGAAAGGCTCACCTCATTCAGGTTCAGCGGGTTGCTGACCACCACGTCATACTTCGTATGTGTTGCTCTTCGCTGCCAAGTGTGGGTATCCACAACCCACAGCTCCCTGAACTTGAAGTGGCTAAGCTCTTTTCTGACTCTCTCAGCACTCTTTATGGTTGTGACCCAGACGATCTTGTCGTAATCGGAGATGTACTTGAATATGAGGCGGGTCTTGCCGCTTCCGGGATCACCGATAACAAGGATGTTCCCCATACTCACCCTCTCTCATTATCATCATCTTAATTACAGTTACACTCATCAAAACAAAAAGTTTTCGGTTGTTTTTAAATTTTACTGCACAGACCTTCTAAACCGTCTTAGCCTCTCCAGCATCTCCGAAATGTTCTGCTTTGACGTGGCATAGCTGAGCCTCACCCATGTGGTGAAGCTCCGCCCAAAAGCATTCCCGGGTGTGGTGGCCACATACTCTTTACTCAGAAACTCCTGGCAGAAGGTCTGGGCATCCGTTTCCACGTCAATGAACATGTAGAATGCTCCCCTGGGTGGAGCATATCTGATTCCCAGCTCGTCAAGCCCCTTCATCAGCAAATCCCTTCTCTGCCGGAACTCCTCCCTCATCTGCTCTACGAAGCTCTGATCGCCTTTTAGGGCAGCGATTCCAGCATACTGGACGAAGCTGGTGGCGCAGCTTACTGAGTGGGACTGGATTTTTGCCATGGTTGAGACGATTTCCTTTGGAGCCACAGCATAGCCAAGACGCCACCCGGTCATGGCATAGGTTTTTGAGAAGCCGTTTATTATTATGGTTCTCTCCTTCATGCCGTCCAGAGAGGCAATGCTTATGTGCTCACCCTCGAATACTATCTTTTCGTAAATCTCGTCGGACATTACGAGAATATCGTGGTCAACTGCTATGTCCCTCACTTTTTTCAGGAATTCTCTACCGTAAACGACACCCAGGGGGTTGCTGGGGGAGTTTATGACGATCATTCTGGTTTTTTCAGTTACGTAATCTTCTATGGCCGCATCGCTGAAATCCTCGCTGTGAGGGACCCATACCGGTCTGCCTCCGGCCATCAGTATGCAAGCCTCATACGTCACCCATGAAGGGTCCAGAAGAATTACCTCATCTCCCGAATCGACGGTGGCCATCATCGCCTCATAAACCGCATGCTTTGCGCCGGGCGTGACGATGACGTTCTCCACCCCGTACTCAAGACCGTTCTCAACCTTCAGCTTTTCCACTATTGCCTGCAAAAGCTCAGGGATGCCGCGGGCTGGCGTGTAAAATGTTTTCCCCTCACGCAGAGCTTTCATGGCAGCGTCAATAATATGCTGTGGAGTCACGAAGTCGGGCTCACCGACTCCCATGTCTATAACCGGCTTTCCCTCAGCCCTCAGCTTTTTTGCCAGCTCTGAAATCGCGAATGTTGCTGAAGGCTGAACGGCCTTAACCCTCTCCCTCATATTCCTTAAGCCTCCTCACCAGCTTTACCGCCGCTTCAACGGCCCTTCTGGCGTAATCTACCCTCTCATGGGCAGCAATTCTGCCCATTCCCGGCCCGCTGATGCCAAGGGTTACAGGCTTGCCGTATTCGATGCTCAAATCCATGATCTTTCGGGCCGCGTGCTGCGCAACCACTTCATCGTGCTCGGTTTCTCCTTCGATGACGCAGCCTATTGCTGCAATGGCATCAACCTTCCCCCTCTCAAGCATTTTCTTGACGGCTATGGGTATATCGAAGGTGCCGGGAACCCGGAGAATCTCGGCAACTTCAGCATTCAGAAACTCTGCATGCTCTTTTGCGAGAACCTCCATCATGTAGGTAATGTCCCGGTTAAACTCAGCTACAACAAGACCGAGCTTTATCTTATCCATCCTACCACCTTCGTGTGACAAATTGCCAATGGTTTATTAGCTTACCGATGTTCTGCTATGAGCTTGACACGGGCTCCTCTATCAAATCCGTGAAGGATTGCCGGAAAATCGGGTCGAGGGCAAAAATGTTAAAAAGAAAGAGTTACTTGAAAATCGGTCCTACATCCTCATAACCCTGCCTCTGACCGGTTCCGGCAAGCTTCTGGAGCTTTTTTGGATTGAGAAGGAGATCCACAGCGTTTCTGACGTGCTCCCTTACTCTGTTCTCAGCCATTCTGAAAAGCTCCTTTTCATCTTCAGCTTCATCCTCATGGATCGTGACGTCGATGATGTGTCTGTTGGTCATGAGCTGTAGCATGACGAGACCCATTGAGAGCACAACATAGCTGAGCATGTCCTTCTGCGTCCCGCCAACCCAGCCGAGCGTTACGACGATGTCGCACCCCCTCTCTTCGATGAGCTTTTTGGCAGCAATGGGTAGGTCCTTTATGCCCGGAACGGTATATCGCTCGTACTTCAGGCCAGCGTATCGCCTGAGTTCGTCGATGGCAATTTTGCCCAGGTCTATCCTGGAGAACGTGGTGTCAGCTATACCCACCTTCATAGCTCTTCCATAACCTCCACTGCAGCGTGCAGGGCAGGTTTTATAGCATTTTTCTTGATCAGGATGCTCTCGATGGCAGAAAGGGTGGCAAGTACGTGGAACTTGGTAATGTTACCCATTGTACCTATCCTGAAAATCTTGCCCTTCAAATGCTCTTGCCCGCCTGAAATAGTTATCCCGAACTCCTTACGCAGCATCCCCCTGAGTTCCTTGTCCGTTACACCTTCCGGCATCCTTATAGCTGTGACGGTGTTGGAGTAATCGCTGTACTCATTCAGCTCTGGAAACAGCCTGAGGCCTGCCTCACTTGCCCAGGTTCTGACAGCCCTGGATAAAATCCTGTGTCTCCTTATCCGCTCTTCCAGACCTTCTTCTTCAATTATTTTCAGCGCTTCGGCAAATGCCAGAAAGAGGGGGACTGCCGGAGTGTAGGGAGTCTGATTGCTCTCAGCCTTCTTCACGTAGCTCCTCAGGTCGAGGTAGAATGGAGCTTTCTCGCTGTAGTAGTCCCAGGCCTTTTTGCCGATTGCAACAGCAGCCAGACCTGGTGGAGCGCCGATGCACTTCTGGGAGCCGACAATGGCGACATCGATGCCCCACTCATCCATCCTTACCTCATCACCGCCCACGCTTGTGATGCCGTCCATTATAACCAGTGCATCATACTTCCTTGCAATCCTGGCTATCTCCTCAGCGGGGTTCAGGATTCCAGTTGAAGTCTCGTTGTGGACAAAGGCTACGGCTTCGCTCCCTTCAGCAAGAGATTCTTCGACGGCCTCCAGGTCAATTGACCTCCCCCACTCGAAGCGAAGATGGTCCACTTCGGCATATCTCGATGCAATTCTGGCAAATCTCTCGCCAAACTTGCCGTTGTCTATGCAGGTGAACCGCCTGACGGACGAAAATGAGGCTATGGCTGCCTCCATTCCTGCAGTGCCCGAGCCCGAAATGATTGCCACATCTCCCTTTGTGCCAAAGAGGGGTTTTAAAGCTTCGATGCAGTAGCCGAAAACCTCCTCAAAATCGCCGCTTCTGTGGCTGATCATCTGCCTTGCCATAGCCATTATTATCCTCTCATGAAGGTGTACCGGGCCGGGTATCATTAAAAGTCCTTCTTTTACACTCTTTTTCATGCATTCACCTCCTCTCCTGATTATCTGAGTTGATCCCGGGGCTTCGGCCTCCAAATTTGCTTATAAAATTTCCCCTCGAGAAAGATTTTATACCATTTCTCCAAGCCAAGGGCATGAAAAAATACATCTATTGCGATTCATGCAGGGATGAAACGGAGCACGTGCTCCTGAAAGACGGCCTCTACCAGTGTCAGGAGTGCAGCACGGTCACACGCTTCATTCCGGAAAGGGAGGTTGAGCTGAGGGCAGTAATAAGCAGCGGCTCCACTTCAGAAGTAGGTAGGCTCAGCATAAAGGAGTCGGATACTCTTGAAGTGGGGGACGAGGTGATAGTGGAGGTTGAGGAGGGCTTCAAGATTGGCGAAATCACATCCCTTGAGCTCAAGAACGGTAAGAGGAGTGAGATAGCGGAGGTCAAGGATGTCGAGACCGTCTGGCTCAGGGATGTTGGCGAGGTTGACGTGAAGTTTAGCCTGCACAAGGGGGCTGTAACGACGCCTTACGTTCTCCACACCTCGGGTGAGACTGAGTTCAGGATTGGGGAGCTGCTCAACATCCAGGGAAGAAAATTCAGAATAACGAGGATGAAGCTCGTGAACGGTAAGCTGCTCAAGAAGAGCGGAGCGGTGGCAAAAGCCAAAGAGATAAAAAGGATTTACGCAATGTATGAGGGTCGCTAAGCCAGTCAGGCTCAGAGACTTTGTTGAAGCAGACGGAATGTTCTTTTCTGTAGTGGGCTACAGAAACGAAGGCAGAATCAGGGCTTTTCTGCGCTACATACAGGATGACAGGGGGGACAGGGTGAAAGGTGGCGTCAGGTATCGAAAGCTGAGTCACCATGAGGCCATAGAGTTCGCCGAGCAGAAGGGCATTGAGTATTACAGCAGTGAGCTTGGAATTTTCCTGATCCCTCACGAAAGAGTGGTTAGAGTTTACAAACCAGAGGAAGGGGTAATGGAGGCAGACGAGCATGTTCTGAAGATAGTCAGCTTTTTTCAGGGTATACCTCTTGACAAAATGGGTGTTACCGGCAGCAGGCTCATAGGGCTTGCAGGAGACGAAAGTGACGTGGATTTCGTGATGTATGGTGACTGGTGGTTCAGAGGAAGAGAGATGATAAAAAGGGGGATCCGCAGGGGAGAAATTCAGGAGCCTGACAGCGACATGTGGGATTTTATATACAGGAAAAGGAAGGTTACACTGCCCTTTCATGTATTTCTGACCCACGAGCAGAGAAAGTACCACAGAGCGGTCATGGGCTGCGGTACGTACTTCGATCTTTTGTTTGTCAGAGACTATTCTCAGCTCCTGCAGCCAGTGAATATCCCCGAGGAGAAGGGTGTAAAGACTGGCAAAGCGAAGATAGTGGCAGAGTTGCTTGACGACTCCCTCGTATTCGATTATCCTGCCTTCTACCCTGTAAAGCATGAAAAAGTAGCAGCCATTCTGTGCTTCACCCACACCTTCGTGGGTCAGGCTCGTAAAGGGGAGGTTTTGGAGGCAAGAGGGGACATCGAGATCATAGGTGGTAAAAAGTACCTGGTTGTGGGAACGAGGAGGGAAGTAGAGGATGAATACATAATCTCCAGAACGTATCTGGAGAAAAAGGGGCTTTACAACGAGTTCAAGCTGTGGGAGAGTTCTCTGCCTCCTGTTAATTGCGTATAACTGTACACTCCAGCTGCACATCTAACGTGCATTACGAAATCGCTCAGTTTAAATAGCGATTCGTTCAGCCACAATCATGCTAGCGGTTCTCTCAGGGGGAACGGGGACTCCGAAGCTCCTGAGAGGTATGAAAGAAGTCGCGGATTTCTCAGTCATCGTCAATACTGCCGAGGATGTGTGGGTTTCTGGCAATAAGGTGTGTCCGGATATAGACTCGGTGATATATGCCCTTGCAGAACTCATAGATGAAACTAAATGGTGGGGAATCAGACACGACACCTTTATGACTCACTTCAGGCTCAAAGAGCTGGGATTCGACGAGGTTCTGATGATAGGCGACGCTGACAGAGCGACACACATCATGAGGAGTGAGCTGTTGAGGCGGGGCATGAGCCTGACAGAGGCGACAAAGAAAGTTGCTGAGGCTTATGGCGTGGAGAGCGAAGTTCTGCCCATGTGCGAGGAGGAGGTGGAGACTAGGATTGTTACTGATGAGGGCGACATGCACTTTCAGGAGTTCTGGGTGATGCGGAAAGGCGAACCTGAGGTAACTGATGTCTATTTCAGAGGGATAGAGGATGCCAGGCCTACTGAAAACGTTGTGAAGGCCCTTGAGAAAGCTAAAGGAGTCATAATCGGGCCCAGCAACCCAATAACCAGCATATCCCCCATCCTCTCTCTCAACGGGATCAAGAGGCTTCTCGAAAAGAAGAAGGTGGTTGCAGTAAGTCCGATCATTGGAAAGTCTGCAGTGAGCGGTCCGGCTGCGAAATTAATGAGGGCCAAAGGTTTCGAAGTTTCTCCTAAAGGGGTTGGAGATGTTTACGGGGGCTTTCTGGACATTCTTGTGGTGGATAGCAGTGATGAACGCCCTGAAAGTGAGACCTATGAGGTCGTGGCCACGGACATCATGATGAAGAGCAAGGAAGATGCGATCAGGCTGTCGGAATTCCTCGTTCAGCTCTTCTGACCCTAAGTCAAACTTTTTTCCCGTATCTCAACACCTTGCTGTTTCTACCGTATATTCTGCTGAACAGGGCAGCTAATGCCCGTTTGACGTCCTCTCCGATTATTATGCTGCTGGCCTTGGGGCAGGTATCATCAACCTCAACTTCCATGGTTTCGGGATTAAGAACTGCCGGGTAGAGCCTGCAGCCTTCAGGCCTCTCGCCGTATACTGTGCACCTGTTATCTGAGGAGAGAAAGAAACACCTTCCGTTAATGTTTCTAAGCCTCCTGATGCCATCTACCACAATCGAAAAGTCCTCTTTCCTGTAACCCATCCCCTCAAGCCTTCTGACATCATCCTCACTCAGCGGCATTTCAGTCTCAAAACAGCACAGTCCGCAAAAAAGTTTGGAATCGACCTCACAATTTACTCTGGTTTCAGCTCTCACTTCTGACCTTTCTGAGGTACTCCTCAAGCTTCAGCCCCTCCCGCTTGGCGAACTTCATAAGGATATCCTGTGTCTTTGTTGAGTACTGCAGTGCCTTCTTATCCCTGTATGCTACCTCCTCTGGCAGGTACTTTGACGCCAGCTCCCGCAGCGCGTATTTTCTGACGATCCTGCCATTCACCTTCCTGATCTTCATTTCAGCAGGCAGGTTTATGGCTGCCTGAATCACATCCCACTGGAGGTAGGGGAGAAGAAGCTTCATTTCCTTGCGGTATGCCAGCTTGCAATCTCTCGTCAGATTATCCCTGCCAAGATTACGCACATCGTTAAGCATTGCATCCTCAAGCTGGAATTTATCCATCGTCTCGTACCTCCTGTATCCTCCAAACAGCTCATCGGCTCCCTGTCCAAAAATAACGCTTGAGTAACCGAGGCTTTTCGCAAATTCCAAGCATGCGTACACAGGAATGGATATGGCTATGTGGAGAGGGTTGACAGTCTCGATTGTAGAGATGACTTCTGGAAGCACGTCCCTCACATAACCCTCATCGAACTTGAAGACCTCTATGCTCTTTCCAAGGTCTCTGGCTACCTTCTTCACCCATTCTTCCTCCTTATCGCTGGAAGTTACAGTTATAAGCTGAACATCATACAGCGCTGCGAGAAGAGAGCTATCCACTCCCCCGGAAAAGGCTATGCATGAATGTCCCGCTTTAAATGAGTGGAGCGCCCTTTCAATCCTCTCCAAAAGCTCAGAGGGGTCTGAAGGCTCAAGCTTGAAAACATCTCCGAAGTGGAACTTCCTCCTTTCTAATACCATTCCGTTGTAGTCCATCTTGAGAACCTCGCCCGGCTCGATCTCTACAGGCTCCTCATCAAAATACCATTTGAAGGAAGAGAAGGCGAGGTTGTGGGAGTAGTAAAGGGGCCTACCCCCTATAACATCCCTTGAGGCGATAACGTATGATGGTTTGAAGGATACGACGCTGTAAAATCCTCTGAAATCGATGGGTGTAGTGTCGGTAGCCTTTATGGGTGCGTCGGCATCGTAAAACGTCACACCGGACTGCTTTGATGGATACCGGGTGGATGCGTAGATTCTCCTTGCTCTCCCGTCCTGCATTTCGCCGAAGATGTAAATTGCCATAAACCCATGTTGCTGGAATGATTAATGAGGTTTTTGTTGGAGATCTGCACTGAAAATTAGCCGAGCCCTATTCTTTCAGAATGTTTTCCACTACCTCAACTTTGTGTTCCATGCTCGTGGCTTTTTTTCTGCAATCTACCTTGATCACGAAATAGATTCTGGGAACATCAGCATTTTCAAGTTCTCTCTTGACGTCATCCAGGATCTCCCCGAGCTCATGAAAGGTTTCGACTTCAAAAGCGGTTCCCATGGGGCCAATCTGGTGTCTCACGTTCCTCCTCCTCAAAACATCAACGGCTTTGGCAACATAGCTGCTCAGGGATTCTCCAACACCTATGGGTACAACTGACAGCTCAGCAATCATGGGTGGGAAACCAATCAAAAAATATTAAAAAATTTTGAGGGGGTGGAAGGGTTACCAGCCAGAATCCGTCAGAGGATGTCGATTACTGTGCTGGTGATCACACCTTTAGCTCTTGACTTCACCCTGAAATCATTTTTGACGTCCACCAGCTCTTCCTTCTTGGAGAGCATCTGAGGCGATGCGACGCCGGTCATTATGGCCATCACCCTGACGCTGCCCTCCATCGTTTCATCAATCCTTGCGCCCCAGATGACCAGTGCGTTGGAGTCAATCTCGAAGGTCAGGTTCTGGACGATTTCCTCAGCCTCCTTAAGCGTTAAGTCGTATCCGCCGGTTATGTGGATTAAAGCTCCGGTTGCACCCCTGTAATCAATATCAAGAAGCGGGTGGTTCAGGCAGTCCCTCACGACTTCTTTCGCCTTGTTCTGACCCTTCGCCTCTCCAACCAGCATCGCTGCAATGCCGCCGTGTCCCATGATTGCCTTGACGTCTGCAAAGTCGATGTTCATCAGGCTTGGAGTTGTGATGGTGTCCGAGATCCCCTTTATTGTCTCCGAGACAATTTGATCCATGACGCTGAAAGCCTGGTTTATTGGCAGGTTCGGCACGTATTCCAGGAGCTTGTTGTTGTCAAGGACAACGACGGTGTCGCAGTGGTCTTTGAGCTCGCTCAACCCCTCTTCAGCCTTTATCAGCCTCGCCCTCTCTATTCTGAAGGGAGTCTGCACCATTCCGATCACTATTGCCCCCTGCTTCTTTGCAATCTCCGCAATAACCGGAGCACTTCCGGTGCCTGTACCACCACCCATTCCGGCACAGATGAAAACCATGTCCATGTCCCTCAAGAGCTCCTCAAGCGTCCCTCTTGCAAGTTCTGCAGCTTTTCTGCCGATTTCAGGACTCCCTCCAGCTCCCAGACCCTTGGTGATACTCTTTCCGATTAGTACCTTCTTGTCGGCCTTCGTCATTTTGAGATGCTGATAGTCTGTGTTAACAGCTATCGTCGTTACACCGGTAACGCCCAGATTGGTCAGCCTGGTCACGGTATTGTTTCCGGAGCCGCCGCATCCCACAACAGCTATGCGTGGCGTAACGAACTCGGATATGTCAAAGTTGTCTCCCCTCTGCCTCTCTTTCAGATAAAACTCCTGTGCCCTACTCAATATGGATTTCATACATTTTCCCCCGAACATTTTACCGGAAAGGCCCCATTGACTGGGACCTTTCCAGAATTTCCTTTTTCGATTCGAGGAGACGCCTTATGGCGTCTCTGATAGCCTCGCTAACCGAGGCGTACTCTCCCGCCGTCACCAAAGCTTCGAGCGCTTCGAAATGCGATTCAGTGAGCCTGATGGATATCTTTCTCATCATCACATCTCCATATGCAGGCGCGCCTCACGTCCGCCATCCCTCTGCCATCCAGTCGTCCCCCACTTGTCCGACAATGTCGCACATTTGTCCGACACAAACATATTTAAGCGTTTTGACGTACAAACCATAATTGTTATACGAGATCCGATAAAATTAACTCAACAATTTTTCATGATAGTTCTTGGATAAACTGGTGCCGGGTTAATCCGGGCTCGCAAATAACCAAAACGGTTATTTTAAACACAACGAAACAATCCAAGGTGAAAGTTATAGAGATTCTGAGGGCCTCCAGAAGCGCGCTGCTCATCGGGATGGGTGGAGGAGGGGATGCCATCAGTACACTTTACGTGAGGGAATTCTTCTCCCGCTTCGGTATTAGGTGTGTTCTTGGAGGAGTCGTCTGGGAGAGATTTAAACGGGATCCAAAGCCCGGACCGAGAAGCATTGATGAAATGACCGGAGCTGAGCGAATAAACGAATGCCTGGCCTGGCTTGATGGTGATGAGAAAATAGGTGAAATCACCCCAATTACTTCGAGAACATCCGAAATTGCCGGTAGAGTTTTAGGTGTGGACATAACGAAGGGAGTCAAAAAGCTCAGAGAAAGTTTGCGTGAATTTGTCAGGCTGGAGCGAATAGATATGGTGGTTGGGGTGGATGCTGGTGGAGATGTTCTGGCAAGAGGGAATGAGGAGAACCTGGTAAGCCCTCTTGCTGACGCCATAATGCTTGCGGCCATCAGGGATTTAAACTCGTTAGTCGCCGTTGTTGGCTTTGGAAGCGATGGGGAACTCACCAGAAATGAGATTGAAGCAAGGCTGTCTGAACTCAACAGCGCTGTTGTGGGAGTTAGCGTAATCGGTTACGATGTCGCCGAGAAGCTGAAGGAGTTCGTGTATTCTGTAGAGACCGAAGCCTCCAAAATACCCCTCGCTGCGGCCCTCGGCTATCGCGGGAGATACAATTTCTGGGGAGAGCGTGAACTGCATATCGGGTTTCTAAATTCCCTCATTTTCTACATTGATGCGAAGCGTCTCTACAATAGCAGCCCCCTGGCGAGGGCAGTTAGCGATGCTGAAAGCATTGAGGAGGCCAGCAGGAGGTTAAATGAGATTGGCATAAAGACCGAGTATGACTTGGAGGTTGAGCTTGCTGAGGAAATGGCCCGGAAAAGATCAGGAAATAAAGATCAGGGAAATCAGGTAAAATAATCCTGAATGACACATTTTGCTACACTTTTCCCAGCAGCTATGCTGCCGTTCATGCTCCTCTCAGGATAATTAGGCCTTGACGTCATTCCCGCAATGTATAGTCCAGGCAGAGAGGTTCTGTATGGTGTTATTTTCTTCACGTATCCTTTTTCGTAAATCGGCCCGCTGTATTTTGCTCTGAACACCTTTACCCATTTGATGTCTTCCCTTTTAAGTCCAAATTTCTCGGCATCCTTAAGAACCGCCCTTGCCACTTCGTTTTCCTCCATGCTCATCAGGGGACTGTCCGGCATCGTATATCCGGCAAAATAGAGTATATGCTCTCCGTAGTCTTCAAAGGGCATGAAATGTGTGTGCTCGATAATCGCACCAAAAATTGCTTCACTGTTCAGGTTTGTCCAGTATATGTCCTCTGTGATTGCGCTCTCACTCCCCACCAGACAGCATATCGAGCTCTGGTACCTGATGTTCTGAATACCCGCTTCCGCCCTTATGCTATCCTCAAGCTCTGGTAGCGGGGCCGTGTAGATGATGGCATCGTAAACATCGCCATTGACGATCCATCTGCCATTCTTTCGAATTTCTGCCCTCTCCCTCCTTATATCCAGACCCTCTGCCAGCCTGTCTATCAGCTGGTGGAACCCGCCCCTGATGTATCCCAGCTCCTCACCCTTCATGGTTCTGTTACTCCGTATTGCAACTCTGGCCAGAAGCCATGCGTAGCTGATATGCTTATAGTTCTCTCCAAATTTCCCACGAAGCAGAGGGTGGAAAAATCTCCGGTACAATCCCTCTCCAAGCTCCCTGCTTATTCCCTCAACAACTCCAACATCGTCAAATTTCTCGTAGTCTCTATTTCTGCTCCTGAGCGTAAATAGGGATAACCTGAGTTTATCCGAGAACGTCATGCCGGGGTACCTGAGTATCTCGAGGGGCGTGTTGAGGGGGTAGATATGGCCGTTGAATTCGCAACCGACTCTGGCTACTCTCCACTCAAGTCTGGAAGCCAGTTTGAGCTCTCTGATGAGCCCCAATAGCTGCTCATCGCCCCTGAAGCAGTGGTGGTAGAATTTCTCGATGCAGTACTCTCCGGTACAGAACGAGGACGCCAGCCCACCGGGCCAGCAGGGCTCGAAAATCGTAACTTCACAGAATTCCTCCAGCTCTCGTGCTGCCGTAAGGCCGGTGAGCCCCCCACCCACTACTGCTATCCTCATTCAGCTTAATGATTTAGAAGGGATTTATAACCTGTTCCCTTTCCTTCTCTAGAGTGGCGCTCTCCAGAGTTATTATCAGCACGCCAAGGAAATTACCCTTGCTGTCGTCCAGCCTGCAGTAAAACTTGTGAAACGTTCGGTCTGCAAGCTCAACCTTTCTGAGAGCCATTTTGCGTCCATTCCTCACCTCATCCAGCAGTTGCTTGACCTTCTCAGCATCCATTCCGGAATGGAAGTCGAAGAGGTCACGGCCAACAACCTCTTCAATAACCCTGCCATTTACGAAAAGAAACCTTATTCTGTTCTCGTAGTCAACGAACGCCACGGAGTTCTCAACGCTCCTGGCAAGAAACCCCTCAAGCTCCCTCTCAAGTGGTCTCAAGTCCTCACCGAAGAGCTTGATGAAGCTCTCAACGAGCTTTCTTGCCACGGCCTCTTTTGGGTCGCTAATCCAGTAAACGTACTTCCTGCCAAGCTTTCCTCTGGATTTCACTTCCTTTCTTCGCACTATGCCGTCTTTGAAGAGCCTCTCAAGGGCTGAAGCGATGGTCGTGTACGGGTGGTGCTTCAAACGGTTGTGGATAGTTTTGATGTCCGCGCTCCCCAGCTCCTCCAGCACATCCAGAATCTCTTTTTCCAGTTCGTCCAGCATCATTCACCATTTATACGCATAATTGCGTATATAATACTTGCTGTTATGCTGTTGCAGTACTCGCCGCTTTAATCCAAAAAACTTAAATAGTAATCAACTTAATTTGATTTACATGGGGCACAGAAGCTGCGAGGGCTGCAGGAATTACAATTTTCATGGTGGGGAGTACCACTGCATCTGGTTTGACGTTAGAATAGCCAGAACCTTTCCAGGATGGAAAGAAGACTTCAAGAAGGGAAGGATAAAATTCAGGGGATGTGGGTTTCACAACTTATAGCTCCTCTCCTCCCCCACTTTTATTTTTGAATTTAATTATTTAATATGTGATATATGATTCAATAAATTCATGATTATTAATCAATGATTTCTTTTCCAGAATCGAATATTTTAGGGAAAATAACGAAATCACGCAGTATTTTCACGGCAGATGGTGGTAGTATGAAAAGCATCCACAGTTCAGTAAACGAGATGCATGAACGGGTAAGGAAGGACGGGGTCAGCAGCGTTCTTGACAGGTTTGATGAGCAGAACGGCAGGTGCAGGTTCTGTGAAATGGGCGTGAGCTGCCAGCTCTGCAGCATGGGGCCGTGCAGAATAAAGCCGGGCGTCCAGACAGGTGTCTGCGGAATAGATGCTGCCGGAATGGTGATGAGGAACCTCGTACACCTCAACATGCTCGGAACCGAAGCCTATACGTACCACGCAATTGAGGCGGCGAAAACGCTGAAAGCCACGGCTGAGGGCAAAACGCCCTTCGAGATAAAGGACGAGAAGAAGCTCATCTGGTTTGCAGAGCAGCTGGGAATTGAGACTGAGGGGAGAGACATCCGGGAAGTCGCAGTTGATGTAGCAGAATTTGCCATCAGGGATCTGAGCAGCCACGAGCCCAGCAGGCTGGTGGAAGCTCTTGCTCCTGAGAAGAGAAAAGAGGTGTGGAAGAAGCTTGGCATCATGCCCGACGGCGTTTTTCAGGAGTTGCTTACAGTCGGCTCCTCCAGCATGACCAACGTGGACTCCAATTACGTTTCCTTAGCCAAGAAAGCGATGAGGATGGGAATTGTGACGTGTCTTGGTGCACAGCTGGTGATAGAGACCATACACGACATCCTCTTCGGCACTCCTAAGCCGCATGAGAGCAACGTTGACCTGGGCATCATAGACCCGGATTACGTCAACATAGCCGTTAACGGACACGAGCCCTTCGTGGGAGCGGCCCTTATAAAGCTTGCAGAGAGGGAAGAAATTCAGAAAAAGGCCAGAGAGGCCGGAGCAAAGGGACTGAGAATTATAGGCTCCATCGAAACGGGTCAGGAGCTCATTCAGAGGTTTGAAACTGATGTCCTTGCTGGGCTCACCGGGAACTGGATAGCCCAGGAGTACGTGCTCGCTACCGGTGCTATCGACGTCTTTGCCGTCGACATGAACTGCACCGTCCCGACCCTCGCGGAATACCAGAAGTACGGCGTGAAGATTGTGCCGGTCAGCAAGCTTGTGAGGCTGAAGGGCATTGACGAAGGCTTCGACTACGAGCCGGAGAGGGTTGAAGAGATTGCCATGAAGCTCATCGATCTCGCAATCGAGAATTTCAGGGAGAGGAGAGAGAAGGTCGAAGCGTACGTTCCCGAAAGGGTTCAGTCGGTAACTGCCGGATTTTCAACGGAAGCGATACTGGAGGCTCTTGGGGGAGACCTGGGAACTCTCATCAACGCCATCAAAAACGGAGACGTCAAAGGAGTTGTGGCGCTTGTAAGCTGCACAACACTCCGCAACTCGCCCCACGACCAGCACACAGTTAAGATTGCTGAGGAGCTGATAAAGAGGGACATTCTGGTTCTCAGCATGGGGTGCGGAAACGCTGCACTGCAGGTTGCCGGGCTGACGTCTCTGGAGGCCATAGACATGGCAGGTGAGAGGCTGCAGGAGGTCTGCAGGGCCCTCGGCATACCACCCGTCCTGAGCTTCGGAACGTGCACAGACACTGGAAGGCTTGCGCTGCTCGTTAAGGCCATAGCAGACTATCTGGGCGTCGACATCCCACAGCTCCCAATTGCAGCAACCGCTCCGGAGTACATGGAGCAGAAGGCAACCATTGACGCCATATTTGCAGTGGCGTACGGCGTAACAACGCACGTGTCTCCAGTACCACCAGTAACCGGCTCACCGGAAGTTGTTAAGCTTCTGACTGAAGATGTTGAGGCTCTTACAGGTGGAAAGCTGCTGGTTGAAGAAGATCCCGTGAAGGCTGCCGAGCTGATAGAGAGTGTTATAATGGAGAAGAGGGCAGCGCTTGGGATTTAAACTATTTTTAAATTATATTTAATCAATAAATTAAAAACTGGACACATTCCCCCAAGAACCTACTGAACACTGTCGATCTGGAATATGCTGAGAGGGTCGGGAAGCTCTGCCCCAGCCACGAAGAACAACCCGAGAACTATGCTGAAGACTGCGGTAAACACTGCCAGGTACTTGTAGAGGGACTTACCCGCACTCACGTATCCATACGCTCCGAGAACTCCCATGAGGGTGTTTGTGATGACCAGCCCTAATGCGAAGGCAATTATGACAATGACTGCAACCTCACTGCTCCTCATCCCTGCCGTGAGTGCCAGTGCGAACATGTACATCTGCGACGGCGTCTCGGCACCGACGCCGTGTATCATTCCTATGGTGTATGCTGAGGCGTTCCCATAGTTGAGAACCAACCTTCGCTCTTTCACGGGCTTACCTGTAAACTTTGCGGTTATCCAGTCGAACGTTCTCAGGATGCCGTAGAAAATAATTGCCCACCTTGGTAGCAGCCTCAGACTGTCGCCGTGTTTATAGAGGGAGTAGAATACATACAGTCCGAGAACAAGTAGCGTAAACCCTACAACTTTCTCCATGATGGCGTCGAGGCTCTCGGGAAAAGACAGACCTATCAGGAGAGCGGAAAGGGCTATGCTGGTTACCACACTGGCATGACCAACTGCGTAAAGGAAGCTCTGAAGGATCCCCCTCTTTTTGCTGGTCTGAGTGCTGGTGATGTCAGATATTGCCGCTATATGATCCCAATCAACTCCGTGTCTCATCCCGACCACTAGCGCAAGAGCTATAAGAACAAGTTCAGACTCCAGACCCAACGTAACACCTCCTAATTCTTGGTTCATCTTTTGTGTGAACGAGAAATTAGCCTGTGTTACCGCTATATAATGTTTATCTCTGGTATAAAATAATTTCAAACCCGCTTACACTTTACATAGTGTCAAGTAGCGCGCCAAGATTTTGCCCTAATTGTTCTACACTGCAGGATATATGGTGGTCTGCCACGGCTCAGCAGAACATTTTTATCCTCCCTTTCTGAATACCAGCCGGTGATTGGATGGAGAGGCTTGAAATAAATGGTGTGCCTGTGGAGGATACCTACTGCGAAGCCTTTGACGGCATATATTCGAGGTTTGTGATTACTGCAAAGCACAGGTGGCTCTTGGAGAAGGCTGCTTACGGTGCAACTGCCCTGCCATCAACGGTTTTCGGCGAGTCTGAAGGAGGCATAGACAGGTGGCTCTCTCCCGAGGAAACTCCCGACGGCAGGCTCGGCGTCATCGCTCAGGTATGGGTGCAGAAGAGCAAGAAGTTCATGGACGTGCTGATGAGGGAGATGAGCAAGAGAATCAGGCAGGGCGTGCTGGTAGTCCCCACAACAAGGGTGTTCAACGCCACGGACAGCGAAACCTACTTTGACGCCGAGCTTAACGTGGGAAGGTGCGGAGACGGTTACGAGTGGGAAGAGGAGATGTGGGGCAGGAGGGTTATAAGAGTCCCGATAATGTTTGGCGAGTTCATCATCGAGAGACATATCGGTTACGCTGAGGGTATAGCGGGAGGAAACATCTGGTACTTCTGCGAGAGCGAAGATGCAGCTTTAGAGGCTGGAGAGGCTGCCGTTGAGGCGCTGAAGGAGATAGATGGTGTCATAACTTCCTTCGACATATGCTCTGCAGGAAGCAAGCCCGAAACCAAGTACCCTGAAATCGGTCCAACGACAAACCACTATTACTGCCCCACTCTGAAGGGCAAGATTCCCGACTCCCTTGTGCCCGACGGCGTAAAGAGCATCCCTGAAATCGTCATCAACGGAATAAATCTCGAAGTGCTGAAAAAGGCAATGTATGTTTGCATGGACGTTGCAAGCAAAATTGACGGCGTCGTCAAGATTTCCAGCGGGAACTACGGCGGAAAGCTGGGGCAGCACAGGATTTACCTGAGGGACATTCTGAAGGAGTTTGGAGAGAGTTAGCTTTTTTATATTTTTATATTTTTGTAAACGCTTTCATAGCCGGTAGTGGGAGTTATCTCCCCAACCAGGTTCTCTTTCACTTTTTTCCTCGCCTCCTCCACATCGCAGTTACCTAAAAGCCACATCAGCTTAACAAGGGCAACTTCGGGGAGCATGTCTTCACCCTCGACAACTCCTGCCTTAAGCAGGTACCTGCCCGTATCGTAAACCCTGTCGCAGACCCTGCCCCAGAGGCACTGAGATGTCATCACCACCACGCTGTCCTCGCATATTCTCTTTACGGTATCAACCCAGTCTGATGAAACGTGTCCCAGGCCAGTTCCCTCGATGACGAAGCCTCTGTATCCCTTCTGATGATAGTAGTCCAGCACATCCGGTTTGAGCCCGGGGAAGAACTTTATCAGAACAACCTTCTCCTCCAGCTTATCCCTGAGCTCCAGCTCCCTTTCTCCCCTCCTGAAACGCTCCGCCAGCCACGTGATTTTGCCCGATGGGTACTCAACCCTGCCAATAGGCGGGTAATTTACAGACTGGAAGGCGTCACGCCTCGAAGTGTGGAGCTTTCTTACCTTTACGCCGCGGTGTATGTAGCAGAAGTCGTCGCTGGTGGTGGCGTGCATCACAACAGCCACCTCACCCAGATCGGCAGTTGCTGCCCGGGCGGCGCATATCAGGTTCATAGCCGCATCGCTTGAAGGCCTGTCGCTGCTTCGCTGCGCCCCCACGAATATGACGGGTTTGGGTGTTGAGAGCATGAATGCTAGGGCTGAAGCCGTGTAGGACATCGTGTCTGTTCCGTGTGTGACGATTACTCCATCATAGTCCTTTTTCAGAGCCCTGTAAACCCCCCTGGCCAGCTCCACCCAGTATGCTGGTTTCATGTTCTCGCTGAGGATGTTGTAAAGGAGCTCCGCATCAACATTGCAGATTTCAGCCAGCTCTGGCACCTCGCTGACGATCTCTTCTGCTGAGAACTGACTTGTTACAGCGCCGGTCTTGTAATCTACCTTGGATGCTATTGTTCCACCAGTCGAGATTATCTTTATCTCAGGCAACCCCGCTTTTCTCTCAAGCTCGGGGCTTTTTACCACTGCCCTCTCATCCTCAATAACTTCGATAAGCTCGTACTCTTTAAATCCAACATTGTATCCGCTGTCCAGCTTGATAACAAGAGCGTCTGTGGCTGATGGCATCACCAGCCCCTCAAAAATCCTGCCCTTCGCCTTTATCCTGACTCTCTTACCTTCAAGCATTTATGACCCTCTCCACTTCGTCGTACATCATCTCAAGCCCATCCGACACCTCTTCAATAATTTTCTCCAGCATTTCGGCATCCTGTTCAATTCTCCTCTTCCTTTCTTCCAGCATGTGCTTGATCTCCTGGGATGACGTGCCACCCGTGTTAGCCCGCATCTCCACGACCTGTTTAGGGTCAAGAATTTGATTAAGCTCATCCCGGGTTATTTTATCCGAGACCTTCACACCAGCCACTTCGAGGGCTATCCTGTCAAGCTGCTCGAGGGTGATGGAGTTGCTTTCGCTCTCCATGGTTACCTTGCCAACTATGGCGTGGGCAGTCCTGAAAGGCAGTTTGCACTTCCTGACAAGAGTGTCCGCCAGCTCGGTGGCACATGAAAACCCCTTTCCGGCCTTCTCCTCCATGACGTCTTTTCTGAACTTCAGCTTCTCCATCATCTCAGCCACTGCAAGCGTTGAAAGCTCAGCAATTTCGAGGCTCTCGTATAGCAGCGGGTTGATCTCCTGAAAATCCCTGTTGTAAGCGTATGGCATGGCCTTGTATATGGAAGCTGCTGCTACGAGATTCCCTATTAGCTTCCCAGCTTTGGCTCTTATAAGCTCTGCGACGTCGGGATTCTTCTTCTGAGGCATGATGCTGGAAGAAGACGCGTACTCATCAGGCAGCTCAACAAAGTTGAACTCGGAGCTCCAGAGTACTAGCTCCTCGGCAATCCTGCTGAGAGAGAGCATGAGGCTACATGAGACAAAGATGGATTCGACTGCGAAATCCCTTGTTGCCACAGCATCCATGCTGTTCTCAACTACGCCGCTGAAACCCAGCAATCTGGCAGCGTAAAATCTATCCAGCCTGAAGCCCGTGGATGCGAACGCTGCAGAGCCGAGAGGGGACAGATTCACCCTTTTAAAAGCATCAATAGCCCGCTGATAGTCCCTTTCCAGCATGTCGTGGTAGGCAATGAGGTGATGGGAGAGCCGGGTGGGCTGAGCATACTGCAGGTGGGTGAAGCCCGGCATCACAGTATCCTCTGCCTCAGCCCTTTCCAGCAGCACTTCACGCAGGCGAAGAAGCGCCTGAGCGATGGAGAGGAGCCTGTCCCTTGCAAACAGCCTGAGACACGTGACAACCTCATCATTCCTGCTCCTGCCGGTGTGCATTTTTCTCCCAGCCTCTCCGGCTATTTCTATAACCTTCGCCTCAATAGCCTCATGAACATCCTCGTATTCTTTGTTTAAAGCATTATAGCCCGCATCTCTGATCTCGAGAAGGGCTGCAAGTATCTTCACTGCCTCGTCTTTCGAAATATGGCCATTTTTTAAAAGATTCAGGACGTGGGCGAAATCAACAAGGATGTCGTAATGAAAAATGCTGTAATCGTGATGAAGTGAAGAGGTGAGCCTCAAGGCGATTTCACTCATCCCCTTTTTCAGCCTGCTCCTCACGACTTTCATCCCATCTCCTCCAGACCACTTCTCCGGCGTATTTTATCTCCACAATCCGGTGTGTGGGTATTGCATTACCGGATACAAGATATATGAACTTATGCCCGATGTCTTCAATCTCTGTGCCGCTTATTTTAGCAAAGCCCTCCGGGCGATGGATATATGTTACCTCCACCAGCTCAAAATCGAAATCTGGATGCCACTTAAATTTGTTGAGAATGTCTCTTATGCTTAACCTCTTGCTGCCCTCGCCGCTTCCACTATATCTCTTCATCCTTTGCCATCTCAACAAGCTGACCTTTAAGAGCCAATCTGTTGGATCTCTTCGCCACTGCCCTGACGAAAAGCTGGCTGTAGCCGAGCCCTTTACTTATGTACTGAACTGAGCTCCTACCAGCCCTGATCTCCGAGATTACCCTATCAACGATCTCCTCAAATTCGTCATCGGGCATGAATACGACATTCAAGATTTCATTGAGCTCTTTCAGTGATGAATAGAAGTTCGCACTGATGTGGGTGTAGCTGACGTGGTACTCCTTTGCTGGCTTCTCTTTCGGGTCAGACGGCATTCTCCACTTTGCTTCCAGCATTCCCGCATGTTTGAGTACCTTCAGTGCCTCCTCAACTCCATCACCAAACCTCTCCTTTAGCTCGTCGAGAGTGTACCACCCATCCAATAGCGATTCGTAAACGCTCCTGTAGGTTTCAGTTGAAAAGATCTGAAGGATTGGAACAAGTTCTGCTAGGTCATTCACAAGCTTCGCCCTTTTTACCATATCATCACCCTGACCGTCATGATTGAGAATCCGTGCAATCTATGTTGTTGGGCACGATATTTTTAGTTTTCTATGCCCGGTATTATTTCGACTGGACTCGAATCCTTAAAGCGATTCGGCAGAAGTTGGGGGGTTAATAGATGCGATACTCGTTTTTACTCAGCCCTCTCTGCGAACCCCTTCCTGCCGGCCCTGAGCGTTATCCCGGAAAAGCTTAAAACCATTTGTCGTATGCCTATCAACATTATGTCGGATAGCGTGAAGGCTGGAAAATCTGAAAGGCCCACGATGGATGAGTACTTCATGGAAATTGCCAAGGTTGTTGCCAGACGCTCCACATGCCTCCGCCAGAACGTGGGGGCTGTTATCGTCAAGGATAAGAGGATTCTGGCAACAGGTTACAATGGAGCACCTTCCGGGCTCCCCCACTGTCTCGATATCGGGTGCCTCAGGGAGCAGCTTAATGTCCCATCAGGAGAAAGGCACGAGCTCTGCAGAGCCGTGCATGCGGAGCAGAACGCCATAATTCAGGCAGCGGTGCATGGCGTTAGTATTGAGGGTGCGACGCTCTACACAACCCACCAGCCCTGCATAATGTGTGCGAAGATGATAATTAACGCCAAGATAAAGAGGGTGGTGTACGGCAGAGAGTATGCAGATGGTAGAGGCCTGGAATTTCTGGAAGAGGCAGGTATAGAGGTTATCTACTTCCCGGCTGGGGGTGAAGAGAACGTGAACGTCTCTGAAGGCTACCGGAGTGAGGAGTAGCTCGATTCAATTGCGGGTTGCGCAACCATCCGCCCAACTCATCTGCCCCGTGCACGTATCGGCATTATATCGACAGCTTCACAGACCCCCCAAAAAGCTCAGACAGCCTGTCCTCCAGCACCTCCTTAAGTCCCACCATTTCCCTCTCAACTTCCCCTCTCATCTCGTCCATTGACATGAGTTTTTTCCTGAGGGCCTTTTGCCGTTTAGTGGTTTGATTGGAATTCTCTACCGTCCGAATTTTCTTCATCTCACCCCTAATAGCTACGAGCTCTTTTTTCAGCTCTTTAATTTTCTCAAGGTCTTTTCTCAGCTTTCCACTTGCTATTTCGTTCAATGAGTCGATGACGGCGTCAAGCTTCTTCTCCTTCAGCTTTATGTTGCCTTTCATGATTTCGGAGGCTGCCCCGGATGCCAGCGATTCAATTCTGACCTCCTCCAGAAAATGGTGTGAATCCAGGTTTATTCTGCTACCCACCATGTGGGCATACATCTTGAGAGGTTTTCTGGCATACGCGATCTTCCTTTGAAGATCAGCCTCCCGCTTCCGGATCTCGGCGCTTATCTGATCCTCTTTCCTTCTCAAGCTAGAGAGGACTTCATCCACTTCCTCTCCACTTTCGCCATTTTCCCCTTCCGAGTTCAATATCTCAATCTCTGAAATTATCTCTTCAGACTTTTTCGCTATAGCCTCTTTTTCCTTGACGAGCTCTTTCAACCTTTCGATCATCCCCAGAGTTGCCTTTAAATCATCAAGTTTCAATTCCTTTTTCTTGGCTTCAACGACACCGATAATACCCGCAATGTCCCTCAAACACTGGTCAACCTGCTCGACTTCTGGATGGCTGGAACCAAAGAGTATTCTGAAGCGCTTGACTTTCATGATTGCCACCTTCTCCAGCCTTCTTGACGTTTCATCAAAAATCGTAGCACTGCTCTCGTCGTCAATATCTTTCCAGAGGTTTAACATCACTGAAACAAAGTTCTGTGCTGGATTTTTGAGTCTCGGATGCAATTCTCGGAAATTAAAATTTTCAAGCAGGTGTGTGAGGTTCTCAATTGCATCTTTCAACTCCGGATGCTTTTTTGAAACAAAGACCTCAAGATCCTTTTCAGCGGCCTCAATCCGATTCGAAACCCTCAGTGCTGCCTCTTCAAGAGAAATTTCCTCATACTTCTTCTTTTTGAGAAATCCCAAACCCATTACTCTAAATTGTTGGGCAGGTTAAAACATTTTGCCGTCAAAAATCTACCGTCAAAATCCACACACGTTGATGTTGACACCCTGAAGAGTGAAATAATTTTCACCTCGACGTTTCACCATGGCCTCTCAAGCACCCTTTTGAATTCAGCAACAAGATTTTCCCTATCTCTTCTCTCATCTACTGATATAATCGTTCTAACCGTTCCACCAGAATTCTGCGTTGTTGGAATCATTGAGTCTATTGACTCCACCGCACACCCTCGCTTACAGCCACTTATGCACACCACAACATCAGCCTTCAGATTCCCCAGACCCCCGGAAGAAATATAGAAAAAACGAGCCTCAGGAAAAGCTTTCCTGAGAACATCCTCTACCTCCTCACGTCTGTATAACGGGTTGCACCCTCCGCAGTACTTGATTCCAACCTTCATGATTCTTTGCGTTTTTCCAGCATCTCCCTGAAAAACTCCTCCTCGCCCTTCCCGACAATCTTCCTGAAGTGCTCGTCTTCGCTAATCCCCGCAATAATCCTGGCGAGCTCCTTCTTCATGTCCACGCCGCCCCTCCGCCATATCATTATCTTCTGGGCCTGCGGAGAGCCGGCTCCGTGCATGGATTCCGGCAGTTGAGCTCCAATTGCCAGGTTCTCCACAAGCCTGAACATCCTCAGCCTGTGTTCAGTTTCAACGCCATCAACGCCCTTCATGTACTTCTCAATCAGCTCTCTCGTTTCGGGATTCTTCAAATCTTTCTCAGAGGGAGTTGTGATAACGAAGCCTCCGGCGATGTCTTGCGCCAGTCTCGACCACTCGTAGGGGAACCTGGTTACATTCAGCTTCGTCACGTTTGCCAGCATCGGGTTGGGAACGTAAGCGCCTGAGGGCGTTCTGTAGCCTTCGTAAGAGCATGCTAATGAGCAGCACCAGCATGTCTCAGCCAGATGAATCATCTCCGTCAGCTTGTCCACGATGTGCGACGCTTTCGCAACTCCGTTGTATTCCGCAAGATTTGCCGTTGCGCCTATCAGCACATCAGCAACGCCGACCTTACAGCCACCGTAGTTCTGCCTGTGGAAGGTTGCGAAGGTCTCGACAAGCTGTCCTGCAAAGTCGTACTCGCCGCACATGAACACCCTCTCCCAGGGAACGAAGACGTCGTTGAAGACCATCAGGGTTTCTCCGCCCACTATGCCGTACTTCGCATTTCCGCAGTCTATGTCCCCATCCAGCCTTCTGGTATCGTTGGTCTGCCTTGAGAATATGTTGACGAGTCCTTCAGCGTCTATGGGCACGGCAAAGGACACAGCATAGTCCTTATCCTCTGGCCCTAAAGCTCGCGTCGGCATCACAATGACCTCGTGAGAGTTTGCGGCGCCGGTCTGATGGGCTTTAGCACCTCTGACGACGATTCCGTCTTCTCTTTTCTCCACGACGTGCACGTACAAGTCGGGATCTTTCTGCTGGTGCGGTCTCTTGCTGCGATCGCCCTTTACATCGGTCATTGCACCAACACACATCAGGTCGTTCTTCTGGACGTATCTGAGGAATTCCAGAAACCTCTCGTGATAATCTGTGCGGTGTTTTTTGTCGATGTCGTAGGTTGTTATGTAGAGGGCATTCAGAGCGTCGAAGCCAACGCAGCGCTGGAAGCACGTTGCAGTCTTCTGGCCCAGCAATCTCATCATCCTTACCTTCTTAACCAGGTCGTCAACGCTCTGGTGGATGTGGGTGAACCTGTTTATCTTCTCCCCGGTCAGGTGCGATGTTGCGGTCATGACGTCTTCATATCTCGCATCGTGGGCGAGCTCGTAGGTCATGGCGGCAGCATGGATGTGGGGACGGAACATCGGCTCATCAGCAACGCTTTCGATTTTCCTGCCCATGAAGTAGATTGTTGGCTTGTATTTCCTCAGGCTCTCAATATACTCCTTTCCGTTCATCATCCTATCTCCTCCTTTTTTAACACTCAAAAACACTAACCCCTGAAAGCCGGCATTATCCTGCTGGCAAAAACATCCATGACGTATTTTG
>CAZHKD010000006.1:0-39629 GCA_964533255.1 uncultured archaeon
GTGGCGAGGAGTTTCTGAGAGAGGTTGAAAAGAGCTACTACGAGGTTGTGGAGTCCAGAATGTGACAGTTATCAATTTTTATCTTCTTTTCCTTCAATTATTGTTTATTCTCTTACTGTGACCCGCCCACCCTGCCCCTCCGCCATCCAGCAGCTTCATTTTAATTGCTTACTGGATTAAAATATAAATCTGAAGCTTTGTGGACGGGTGGGGGATAAAAAAGAGTTCTGCAAAGAAAGAACATAAAGAGCATCCAGCTAAGAAATTCTGGCGTCCACAACAACGTGAACCACGCCCGGAGAGTAATTCTTGACCTTCCGGAATCCAGTAACCTCAACTTCCTTTCCAGCCTTTTCGGCAGCCTTCCTCACCCTTTCCACCGGCCTCTGAATGACGGCTTCCGGAACAGACTCGTGGTAGTGGATGACGCCCCCCTCAGGCTTCAGAGCGTTCATGGCCACTTCAAGAAACTCGTGGCAGAAGATGTGTCCCATCACAACCCTGTCTGCAACACCTTCAGGAGTTACCTTCATGGAGTCGCCCAGGATTGGTACCACATTCTTTGCTCTGTTAAGCCTGATGTTTTCCAGCAGGTAGTGGTAGGAGTCTGGATTGATTTCTATGGAGTAAATTCTCCTGGCCTTTGTATGCACTGCAAGCGGGATGGTGAAGTAGCCAATTCCCGCAAACATGTCCACAATCGTCTCACCATCCCTTACGAGCCTGACGAGCCTCATCTTCTCTCCAAGGTTGCCGGGGCTGAACATCACCCTCGTGACGTCAAGCCTGTAAACGCACCCGAACTCCCTGTGCAGAGTTTCGCTTCCCTCGCCAGCGAGGAGCTGAAGATGTGGCCTTCTGAGCATCCCCTCTTTACCAAAATCCCTCCATACTGCCTTGAGGCGGGGATGGATCTCCATTATCTTCCCGGCTATCAGTTCTGCGAAGCTTTCCAGCTCACGAGGTATTTTAACCAGTGCAATATCCCCAACTATTTTGTAGCTTCTCGGGATAAGGTGGTGCAGATTTTCCGGGATCAGTGGTTTGAGAACGTGAAGCAGATCGGCCTTTTTCTTGAAAACTGGGCTCTCCTGTTGAATTATCTCATACTGACTGAAGAGCTCTTCATAACCGTCGTAAATGGGTATTTCAACAAATTCTCCCCTTGCTACAATCAGCCTGTTCTTATCTTTGGCTCCGGTTTTCTCAGCGAGCCTTCTGACCTTCTCAGCTTCGACTCTGGGAACCCTCACGGCCTTCATACCAGTCCCCTGGGGATGGCAATAACCTCGTCTCCGGAAATGAAAACCAGAACCTCATCTCCAGGCTTGAGGTTCGCAGCCGGCTTCCTTGTGGTGATGACTTTACCGCTTTCAGGATGCAGTATGTCGATGACGAACTCATCTCCTGAAATAACAACGCTCTCTCTGATGTCCTCCTTCCTGGCCAGCAACCTTGCATTTTCTATTGTAACGCTCTCCCCAGTTCGTATATCGACCCCCTTTCTTGCCTTTCTGTTGGTTACCAGCACAATCCTGCCACCCGCTTCAACAATATCGCCAGCTCTGTAGCAGGGGAGCCTTACAGAGTACGTAAAGCGGTAGAAGTCCACACCATCTTTTCTGCCGGCTATCTTCTTGCTCTCACTCATTGTACCGCCAAGTTCTTTAGCAACCATCCTTGATATTTTTCTGCCGAGATTCCTGTCGCCGAAGTAAATGTCGAGGCCGTTTTTCTTTTCAACAATTTTGCTCACAAACGCTTTGGGATTCTCTATCTCTTTCTGGAGCACTGCCTCCACGATCCTCTTCGCTTCCTGAACCTCCAACTCTTCTAGATTCCTCCCATCAGCCCTGAGCTGCAGAATCGACTCATAATAGCCCCCCGAGATCCTGCTGCACCTGTAGCACGTCTCCTTCGCAATTCTGACTTCAAATGACTTGCTGATTTTAGCTGAGGCGTCTCTGAAGGTTCCATGGAGAGTTATGGAGTAAGTGCTCTCGCTGAGATGCGAGATCTCAATATCCTCAACCGAAAAATCTTCATGAACGCGCAGAGACCTCTCAAGCTCAGAGTTGAGGGCTTCATTGAATCCAGTATTTCTCCACTTTCCCTGAATCTGGTAAAAACCGCATTTCGGGCAGATTTTTAGTTTGATTACGTCATCTAACTGAATGACTGGGTGCCTCCTCATGTAACACCTTCCACAAACATCCCATTCCGTCTCGCTTCCGCAACTGGCGCATCTCCTCAATCTTCTCATCCTCTGCCCCACCAACTTTCACTTTCGCATATAAAAATGACTCGGATGTAATACTGGCGGCATATGTTCATGCCCCACTCCACAACCCCAGAAGAGATTTGTGTTTTCATAACACAATGACGATAGTTTTAATTACGTGTCAAAAAAAGCATTGGTGTATGATTACCAGCGATGACATAAAGGCGCTCAGCACCTGCATCCAGTGCGGGACGTGTATTGGGAGCTGCTATTCTGGCAGGTTTACCGCTCTGAATACACGCAAAATCCTCATGGAATTCATTGCAAAGGGTAAGCCCGTTGAAAAGAATGATGCAATATGGTTTTGCACATCCTGCTACGCATGCACCGAAAGGTGTCCTCGCGGAATCCCTCTCACAGACATCCTTCTCAAAGCCAGAAGAGAGCTTGTGAGGGAGAAGGGGCTGCCAGGAAGGCTTGACAGGGCATTCAAAGCCCTCATAAAGACGGGTCACTTGGTTCCGGCAAAGGAGGAGCATGCGAGACTGAGGGAAGAGCTCGGGCTCACGCCGTACACCTCTCAGTTCAAGGAGGATGCCGGGAAGGAGGTAAGCAGAATCGTTGAGAAATACATCGGAGGGCTGATATGAAGTTTTTCCCCGGATGCATGATCCACAACAGATATCCGGGAATTGAAGCGTCACTCTACTACGTTTTTGACAAGCTCGGGATAAACATCTCACCCCTCGAGGGTTCATCATGCTGTCCAGCTCCTGGAGTGGTGAAGTCCGTAAGTGAAGAGCTTTGGCTGGAGCTTGCCAGCAGAAATCTAAGCCTGAGTAACGAGGATATCCTGACAGCCTGTAACGGATGTTTTACAACCCTTGTTGAGGTCAGCTCCAAGATAAACGGTGTAGACGTAAGACACGTTGCGGAATTCCTTTACAGAGACGTTGGCACTGAAGAAATAAAAAAGAAGGTCGTCAAGAGACTGCCAATAAGAGTGGCAGTTCACTACGGCTGCCATTTCTTCAGACCCAGCAAGAGCAAGGGCATGGGTTCCGGAAAGCCGGTAATGCTCGATGAGCTTGTGGAGGTAATAGGGGCGGAGAGTGTGAGCTACAGACATAAGTTTGTGTGCTGCGGTGGAGGCGGAGGCGTAAGGGCTGCAGCAACAGAGGTTGCCAACGACATTCTGAATCTGAAGATGGATGCAATAAGCGCAGCAGAGGTGGATGCCATCGTCGTAATATGCCCGCTCTGCCTCCACCAGTTCGATGTAGGGCAGGTGGAGCTGAGAGAGCAGAGAGGAGAGGATTACGATGTCCCTGCCATACACTACATCCAGCTTCTGGCCATTGCAATGGGTATGGATGTTGAAAAAAGCGGGCTGGTTCACCACAGCATTGTCACTGCGGAGCTTGTTGAGAAACTCATTCAGGGCGAAATTATGGAGTAGATCGTGGAGCTTTGCAAATTTTGGAAAAACTGGAAAATAGCGGAGTAGAGTAAATTATTTCTAATCGCCATCCTTTCCATCTTCGTGCACGGTGATTTCATCTTGAAGGCAGCAAAAGACCTGGGGATGAAGCCTGAGGAGATACTCGATTTTGCCTCCAACATCAACCCGTTTCCGCCAGGCGACCTTGAGGAGGTCATTGTCAGGGCAGCCAAAAGAGTCCGGTATTACCCGGAGAGCAGCTACATTGAGCTGAAAAGAGCGGTTGCGGAGCATCTGGGATGTGGCGAGAGGGAAGCGGTGATAGGCAACGGCTCAATAGAGCTCATAGACGCTTTCTTCAGGTTTAACCAAGGAAAGACCGTACTTATTCCATATCCCACCTTCACCGAGTACGAAAGGTGTGCGTACATCTACGGCCTTAAAGTTCTTCATCACCCTTATTCCCCGGATATTTTGGTCAGCGAAGGTGCTGACGTGTCGGTTATATGCAACCCCAACAATCCGACCGGCGATCTTATCAATCTCGAAGATTTCAGAGCTGACAAGCCTTTTCTGATAGATGAGGCGTTCATTGAATTTGTTGACGATTGCGAGGCCCCCAACGAAGGTAATAACTTTATTGTGAGGTCCTTAACCAAGATTCTGGCAATTCCGGGGCTGCGCTTTGGCTACGGCAGGTTTCCTGAGAGCTTCTCCAGAAAGTTCGAATGCACCAGATCCCCATGGCATGTCAATGTGATCGCAATGGAAGTTGCCCTCCACTACCTTCCAGACCTCAGAGATTTCTCCAGGAAGGTAAGGAGGATTATCTCGAAGGAGAGAAAATGGCTGGTTGAACGACTCGCCAAAATGAGTCTCGACTGCAGGGGTACTGCAAATTTTCTGCTTGTAAAGGCATCCTTCGATGCTGGGGAGCTCTTCAATTTCCTTTACAGCAGAGGGATTTTGATAAGGACTTGCGTGGATTTCAGAGGCCTCGGAGGAGAGTACTTCAGGATAGCTGTGAGGAGCAGGGCTGAGAATGAGAGGCTGGTAGAGAACATCAGGGAGTTCGTGGAGTCCACCGAGAAGCTTTAAATGCAAAGTGTTCAAATATATATCATGCTCAAAAAAACCCATGCGCTCTTCGGTATGGCAGTAGCGTCATTGTTTTTCAGGAGCTTCAGGAGCTACGAATACATAGTGATGACCGGCATTTTTGCCGTTCTAAGCGACCTGGATACTGTTATTGGTCTAAGGCACCGCGGCTTCACCCATTCCCTCTCTTTTGCCTTCGCAGTCTCTTTAATGCTGTATGTGGCCTCGCCTGAAGGATATGAGCTTGCGTGGATCTCCGCGGCAATCGGGATTCTCAGCCACCTGTTTCTGGACTCCCTCACCAGAGGCGGTGTGCCCCTCTACTATCCCCTTTCAAAAAAGAGGTACTCGCTTCCCTTGGTGGCGAAACACATCAGATATGACAGCCTTCCAGCAAACTTATTTTTCATCTTCATCTCCGTATTTCTGATTGCAAAGGGGGTGCTGGTCTGGAACCCTACATGACGCCGTCCATAATGGCTATTGCAGGACTGGACGAGAGCGGCGGTGCCGGAATAGTTGCAGACGTTCGAACCATCGCCTCACTGGGATTCCATCCAGCTGCGGTAATAACCGCAGTAACATTCCAGAATACACAGCGTTTGGAGGGGGTCTTTGATTTGGCCGGAAACATTGAAAGGCAAATAGAAGTCATCAAGGGTGACCTGAAGATAGCCGGGATAAAAACGGGCATGGTGTACAGCATGGATGCCGCAAAGGAGGTTAAAAGAGGTATTGAAGACATGGATGCGGTGAAAGTGCTTGATCCAGTTATTGAGGCCAGCGTGGGTGGGAGACTGTCCGGAACAGACGTTTACAGGTACTTACTGGCAGCCTATGACGTTGTGACGCCCAATGTCTATGAAGCTGCAGCTCTTTCCGGAATTGCCGTGAAATCTGTGGATGACGCCATCATGGCTGCTGAGAGGCTGTACCAAGAGGCTAACGTGGGCGTTGTTGTAACAGGTGGGAGTCTTGGAGGGGTCGATGTCATTTATGATGGAAAGGCCCATTTTGTCGAGGCTGAAATGGGAAGCACAACCATCCACGGAACCGGCTGCGTCTACAGCTCCGCCCTCACGTGTTTTCTTGCGAGAGGGGAGCAGCTCATTGATGCTGCGAGAAAAGCAAGACTGTACGTGATCGAGGCCGTAAAGAGGGCGAAAATTGTTGGCAAAGGTCTGCCGGTTGCCACACCTCACTTTACTGGGCTGTGATGTGGGGCGAAGTGCTACACCCAAAACAACCAAAGCAACCAACCCCAAGCGAAAGGGTTATTAACAACAATTCAAGCCTTACCTTACGCGCCGGTGGTGTAGCCTGGCTAACACAGGGGCCTGCCACGCCCCTGCCCCGGGTTCGAATCCCGGCCGGCGCACTATCTTGGATGTCCAGCGCACGGGAACGGAGATGCGGAGCATAAATACCGGCAGTAATGGTGGTCTGGTAATGAGGGAGGCAAACGCTGAGGTTTTAGCGGCAAGTTATTTATAAGAGCGCTACATATTAGCTCCATGCCTGTTCTTCTCAGGAAGGTCGAGGACTACGGCATGGTCAGGGGGTTTATTGAGGAGGCAATGGAGCTGTTTAAACCTGAGCTACCTGAGAAGTTTATAATCAAGCCTAATTTTCTTAAGTTCTCAAACCCCGAAGAGGGGTGCATAACCCACCCTCTTGTCGTAAAGGCGACAGTTGAAATTCTGAAGGATTGCGGAACGCCAGTAATTGCCGAGGGAGGGTTCGGGAAGGACGATGCTGACAGAGTTTTCGATGCATTTGATATGCGGAAGTGGGCCGAGTGCATAAACCTGAATGTGTGTGAATTTCTCAAGGCAGATGTCAATGGGAGAGCCCTGAGAAGTGTTGAAGTCTCCAGGCCCGCCTATGAGCTGGCAGCCGGAAAGCCCTTTATAAGCTTACCAAAGCTGAAGGTGCACCACCTTGTGAAGGCCACTCTGGGCATAAAAAACAACATGGGGTTTCTGAAGAAGCCCGCCATATTCATGCATCCGAAGATAAACACCAAGCTTGTAGACCTGCTCAGCATTTTCAGGCCAGCGCTCACAATTATTGATGGCATTATTGGTGGAGAGGGTTACGAAGGAAATACGAAGCCTGTCAGGCATGGCATTATGATAGCCAGCGATGACGTGGTTGCGTGTGATGCTGTTGGAGCATACCTCATGGGCCTCGAGCCAATGGAGATAGGGTACCTCAGACAGGCCTTTGAGCGCGGATTTGGGGAAGCTAGAATTGAAGAGATCGATATTATCGGAGAGAGACCTGAGCCTCTGAGAAAAGAATACGGATTCTCGACATTCAGCAGAGTACTCGGATTTCTGAGAATCTAAAATTCGGGACTTAGAGAAGTACACCCACAAAATACAGAATGAGCATCATAAGGATGCCCAGTATCAGTGCCAGAAAGACTCCGAACCCTCTGCCCATATCTGTATATGCGAAATGAAAGTATAATAAATTTTGCTAAAATTCAAATACTTCCTCGTAGAACCTTTTAACCATCCTCTGATCCATGAGGAGTTCTTTCTCTTTGAGTATTTCTCTCTCAAGCTTTTTGAGAGTTGCATGGACGGCAAATTCAACTCCCCAGCTCTCGCCACTGGCGAAGAACGTACCCCTATCGCTGGTCAGCTTTATGCGTACGTGAATAAGCGGAAGCCCCCTGAAATTTTCCTTATGCCTCTTTATGTAAACAAACATTACTGTCTCTCCCAGAAACTCCCTAAACTTCCTGACAAATCTGTCCAGGTCATCAGCTATCTTCTGCCTGTCGAAGTCGTCAAGTGTGAAATCCCGTGTGATTATCTGGACGCTGTACTCCATCGGAGCTTTTTTCTTGATCAGATGCTCCAGTATATCCTTCTTTATAACGATACCCTCCGGAACATCATCCTGGGTGATCACAACGCTTGATATTCTGTGTTCCACCATCTGCTCGATAAGATCCGCAACGCTGTCATTTTTCTCCGCCGTGACTACAGGGTAGCTCATTATGCTCTCCACCATTATTGACAGGGTTTTTTCCTTCTCGCCCTTTCCATCTCCCATTCTCGCCCTCTTTTTCGGTACGAGAACTCTGTCGATTATGTCCTTGCCTGTAATCATCCCGACAACCTTGTTCCTGTTGTTTACAACAACAAGCCTGTCGATCCCGTTGTTTCTCATGACCGAAAGAGCCTTTGCGATGGTGTCGTGATCCCTGATTGTTATAACGTCCCTGTTCATTACCTCCCTGACCTTAACGTCCCTGAACTCATCCTTGACAGTTCTGAGAAAGTCGTTTATGTATATTACTCCGTACCTCCCAGATTTTCCGTCCTCCCTGATGATTACAAAGGGTGTCGAGTCCTCAACGAACCTCCTGACAATGTTCTCAACTGTCAGCTTATCTGGTGTGAGTATCCCGGTTTTTATAACGAAATGCCTTATTTTGGTTTCATGCGGATTTTTCATCACGCTGCTTCGAATAAGCTCCTTTTCCCTGATAACGCCCAGAATTTCCTTACCATCCCTCACGAGTATGGCGTTTGCCTTCTCAGGATCCAGCTTATCCATAAGGTGAGAAATTCTGGATATTGTATCATCCGCATCCACAACCTCGAAATCATATCTAACAAGCTCTTTTAAGCCACTGACCATGACTATCACCTCCTGATTTTCCAGAAGAGCTGGCTCTAATTGGCTTTAAAAAACTATCTCAGGCAATCTCGTCGAACTCTACGTAATTCTCAGGGAGCTCTTCATTTGCTGCTTCATCAAGAACGCTGCTATCTACAAATATGGGGCAAGCAACTCTCAGAGCGAGAGCTATGCTGTCGCTCGGCCGCGCATCGATCTCAAGTGCACCCTCATCGTTTTTCCTGATTATAATTCTCGCGTAAAACGTGTTATCAACCAGATCATCGATAACCACCCGCTCCACCCGCAGTCCGGCTTTTCGAATTATCTCGCTGATCAAATCGTGGGTCATTGGACGAGGCGGAACCTGGCCACGCAGAGCTGAGTGAATTGCTATTGCCTCAGCAATCCCTATGTAGATCGGCAAAAGTCTGCCGTCATCTGCCCTCAGCACCACAACGGGGGAGAACCCAACCACACTTGGGGCTGCAAATACTCCAAACACTTCTGCTACTCTTTCCATGACTGATTAGAGTTGTTTTTCCAACTATTTAACCCTTTTCAATATGTGCAGTTTTGGATTGGAGAGCCTGAATGTTCCAAAAATTCGAATTGTAGTTTAAATTTAAAAAAATAAAATTTTAAAAATTAATATTGCTACCTCGCCCCACTTATGAACTCCAAAGCATCCCCTGTTACGGTAGATTCAACCGAGTTGTTCAACTCCCCATCATCCAGGAAATCGATGGTGTCGTAGATAATCTGCTTCGTGTACCTTGGATTGTGCACAAAGGCTCCGGGCTCGCGTTTGAGGAGGTTCAGATTGAACGCTGCGCCAAGAACGTCTTTGCTGCTCCAGTCCTTGTAGGCGTTGGGGAATATCTGCTCCTCAGGATTGGGCGATGGGTAGAAGTACGGGTAGGCGTAGGGGTTGTAGTATACTCCCTTCTGGGCAAGGAGGTCTTCGATGACTCTCAGCGAAGCTTCGAATCCTTTTCTGTCTTTGTTGATTTCATCTATCAATGCCTCTTTATCAGCGTGGCATTTGCTGCAAACCCCTTCATAGGCTTTTACGTCTTTAACCTCTCCATTCTCCTTTTCGACGGCCTCGAATGTGTGGTCTGCATTGCTCATGTGGCATGCGACGCAGAGATTTTCAATGCTCGCATGCGGGTTCAGAGACGTGTAATCTCTGCCCTCAAACTCGTAGGCGATGGTTCTGAAGATAATTCCTCCAGCAGCAAGATAGTGGGAGTTGAAAGCTCCAAAGTGCTTTCCTTTGATCTCATCTGCCTGCTTTATAACTTCTCCGCTGCTCCTTCCGGAGTGGCACACCATGCAGAGGTTCGCTTTGCCCAGGTCAGGAACCGCTGAAATTCTGTCTGCCGGAACGGAATACTCTGCCACTTTCTCGAACTTCCCGGGATTTCTGAGCTCAAAACTCCCGTCCTCCACTTTATGGCAGGCCCAGCAGTAGAGCAGCTCCCTCTGCTTGCCGGCGTAGAGGAACGTGTTGTTCTCCGGGTTGTATTTCTCGGGATCAGCAGCAAAGTTTCTGAAGCCTGTGGAGGTGTGGCATTTCTGGCATGGCAGCCTGTTGCTACTCTTGAAGTCATAGTGAGCCCATGCAGGAGCTTTCTCTTCTGTTACGGCTGCACTTAAATCCTTCTCCTTTACCTCAAGCAAATAGCCACCGTGAGCAGATTTGCCCCACTGTTCCATCCTCACAGCAGACTCTTCCGAGAAATGGCAGCCACGACATCCAAATTCGGGGTTCACGTTCACTCCTTCAATCTCGTCGGTTTTCGGATCGTCGTAGTGCAGCGATAGGGCTTTCACAAACATGGACTCTACTGCTTTCCCCACTATTTCCTCAACGTTTGGCGTTTCTCTGACTGCAGGCGTTTCCTTTACTTCTGGGGTGGGCGTTGGTGAAGGTGTGGGCGAGGCTTTATTCTCTTCCCCTGCACAGCCCGCAAAAAGCACTGTTAGGGCTACCAGAAACAGCCCCAAGTAAATTCCTTTCCGCCAATTCATCGAATAGATTACTTGTTTTAAAAATATATAAATATTTTTCTCATTCTAAGCACTTTATTGATACAGCAGCATCAGCATTCCAAAATTTATTGTACAACTCCAAAAGATGATATGGTGCCAATGGTTGGAACGGTCGCCCATGAGAGCCTTTTGCTGTGGTTAAGGCTCCACCCTTAAAAAATTCCACCTCGTTGTAGTTGTGAAAATTCTGAGCCAGGCCGGAGAACTGTTTTAAATAGAACTTGGTTGATTAAACATTCATGCCTCACATTTTCGACCCCAGTAAAGCCCATGAGCTTGATTCAGAGCGTCGCAGAAAAATTATGCCAGTGAAACCCCTTATCGACCTGGTAAAAGGGCTGCCAGAAGGCATGCGGGATGTGGCCTTTGACGTGGGTGCCGGGACAGGGTATTACACAGCTCCGCTATCACGAGTCTTTGAGAAGGTTTATGCCGTTGAAATAAGCGGCGAAATGGCTCTGCTCCTGAGAGAAAAGCTGGATGAACAGGGCATCAGGAATGTAGGGATAATCGTAACCGAAAAGCCTCCTGATGTTGACTTCAGGATAAATTTGTGTCTTTTCTCAAACGTCCTGCACGAGATGGAGCGGCCACAGGAATATCTCAACTGGGCTGCTGAGAAGAGTGATGTGGTTGTGGTGATAGACTGGAAAAAGGTGGAGACCGGATTCGGACCGCCGTTGAACGAAAGAATTGATGAGAGAGACATGGTGAAGATGCTTGAGTCCGCAGGGCTGGAAGTTGAGAGGTTAAGAGCATACCCGCACCATTATTTTCTGGTTGCCAGAGGGTCGCCTTTCTGATAAATAGAAGACTATAGGAGGAAATAAAGAGCCAATGACTGTATGGAGCCTATTATGAAGCCCAGCAAAGCTCCAGAGAGCTCGATAAATTTGAGCTCTTTTTTGGCGATGGTTTTGAAGAGATTTTCAACTTCTTCTTCTGTAACCTCTTCAGCTTTCTTTATAATCAGATCCTTCAGGTCTATGTTGCTGGCAACCTTCTTTGAGAAGGCATCCCTTACCAGGCCAGTCACTGAATCCGCAATCGTAGCAGCAATCTTTTCAGCTATGCCGTATTTTGCCGCTATCCCATTCAGCACCGGGAGGTTGAATAACCCTTCAACCTTCTCCCTAATGCTGCTTTCAGCGTAGGATCTGAGGATGGCTCTGTCAAGAACGTACTGAAAATCCTCTTCGTTAAGGAAGTTTCCCACTGACTCAAGCAACCGTTCTATTATCTCCTCGCTTCTTGAAGGTATAACACCCTGGATTTTAAATCCCAGAATGTTTATGGGCCTCCTGGGGTGAAAGAGGAGTTCAATGGCGATGACATTGGTGAGATATCCGATAAAAGCTCCCAGCAATGGAGGTATCAGGTAGATCAGCATGAAAAGGGAAATAAAAAAGAGGATATAAAAAACTTTCAGAAGATTTGTGGAGCAACGTACTCTCCGAAGACCTCTCTGAGTGCCTGGGTCATCTCACCCAGCGTGGCTCTTGCCTTAACCGCTTCAAGTATGTAGGGCATCAGGTTCTCATCTTCCTTCTCCGCAGCCCTTCTGAGCTCGTCAAGGGCCTTCTCAACTCTACTCCTGTCCCTGCTCTCCCTGAACCTCTTAAGCCTCTCAATCTGCCTTCTCACGATTTCCTCGTCAATTCTGAGGATTTCGACGCTGATGTCCTCTTCAATCTGGTACTTGTTGACGCCAACCACTGTCAGCTCCCCGCTGTCAATTGCCTTCTGCTTTTCGTAGGCCGAGCGCTGAATTTCTCTCTGCACGAACCCGCTTTCTATTGCCTTCACCATTCCTCCCATCTCGTCAATCTTCTCGATGTACTTCATGGCCTCCTCCTCAATCTTATCAGTCAGCCACTCAACGTAGTAGCTGCCGCCCAGCGGGTCTATGACGTCTGCCACGCCGCTCTCCTCAGCTATTATCTGCTGGGTTCTCAACGCTATCCTCACAGCTTTCTCTGTGGGCAGCGATAGCGCTTCGTCAAAGCTGTTGGTGTGAAGGCTCTGCGTGCCGCCAAGCACCGCTGCCAGAGCTTGCAGCGTGACGCGGATTATGTTGTTCTCGGGCTGCTGGGCAGTGAGGGTGCAGCCTGCCGTTTGCGTGTGGAATCGAAGCATCATGGAGCGGGGGTTCTTTGCGTTGAAGCGATCCTTCATTATCCTCGCCCACAGCCTTCTGGCAGCCCTGAACTTAGCCACTTCCTCGAGCAGGTTGTTGCCGGCAGCGAAGAAAAAGCTCAGGCGTGGAGCGAACTCGTCAACATCCATTCCCCTCTCGATGACTTTCTCAACGTAAGTTATGCCGTCTGCAAGCGTGAATGCAACTTCCTGAACCGGCGTGGCGCCAGCCTCTTCCATGTGGTAGCCCGAAATGCTGATGGAGTTCCACTTCGGAACCTCTCTGGCACAGTAGATGATTATGTCGGTCGCCAGCCTTAGAGAAGGCTCAGGCGGGAAGATGTAGGTTCCTCTTGCTATGTACTCCTTCAGCATGTCGTTCTGAACCGTTCCGCGGAGCTGCTCCTTCGAAACCCCCTGCATTTCCGCAACGGTGATGTACATGCTGAGAACCTGGGCGGCGGTGGAGTTTATGGTCATGGAGGTTGAGACCTTGCTGAGAGGGATGCCGTCGAACAGAATCTGCATGTCCTCAAGCGTGTCTATTGCCACGCCAACCTTCCCCACTTCGCCAAGAGCCATGGGGTGGTCGCTGTCGTATCCAATCTGGGTTGGGAGGTCAAAGGCCACACTCAACCCCGTCTGACCCTGCTCGAGCAGGTACTTGTATCGCCTGTTGGTCTCCTCTGCTGTACCGAATCCGGCGTACTGCCGCATCGTCCAGAGCCGGCCGCGGTACATGGTTGGATAAACGCCGCGGGTGAACGGGTAGGTTCCGGGGTAGCCCAGCTTTTCATCGTAATCTATATCCACATCTTCAGGCGTGTAGAGCCTGTCCACAACAAAACCGCTTGCGGTCTTAAACTCCTTCCTCCTCTCAGGAGACTTCTGGAGGAGCGGCTCAACGTACTTCTCCTCCCACTCTCTCTTCTTCATTCAAATCACCTCACATAGGCAATAACCTGCCCGGCACCAACCCTATCGCCTTCTTCGATGAGCAGCTCGACAACGCCATCCGCCGGGCTTACGATTTCGTTCTCCATCTTCATTGCCTCAAGGACAGCAATCGGCTCACCAGCCCTAACGCTCTCTCCCGCCTTCTTCAGAATTCTAACGACAGTTCCGGCCATCTCAACCTTCACTTCCTTTCCGTTCTCCGGATCTTGCGGGTTGGGGTTTCCTTTGCCTCCACCTTTAGCTTCTGCTTTCCCGGAGCCTCTTGAAGGCTCAATAACAAGAAGAAGCTGCCCCGCAGCAACCTTGTCCCCTTCGCTGACTGCCAGCCTCACAACCCTGCCTGAAACGGGGGCGGGTATTTCGTTCTCCATCTTCATTGCCTCCAGCACCAGCACGGGCTGTCCAGCTTCGACTTCGTCACCTTCCTGAACAAGAACCCTAACAACGCTCCCCGACATTTCTGCCTTAATCTCACTTCCAGCAGCCTCAACCCTGGATTCAGCCTTCCTTTCAGCGAGAGTCAGTACTTTTTTCTCCTTCCTTTCTTCCTCCAGCTCGATTACCGCCTTTTTGCCGTTAACCTCAACCAGAAATTTTGAAGGGGTCACCTCTTCAACATCCACATCGTAAACCCTGCCCTGAACAGCAACCCGGTATTTCATGACATCACCTCAGGCTCATCCTTGACACGATCTTCCAGTAGCTGACTTCCCTGCGAATCTCTATCGGCTTCTCGGCTGTATCCAGCAGGTATTTATGGATGGCAGCCATAGCCGCAGCAAATTCCTCGGCGCTCAGCATCTTCCCACCTCAGAGGGGTATGTTGCCGTGCTTCTTTGGCGGGAGCTTCTCCCTCTTGGTCTCCAGAATTCTCAAGGCAGTGATTATCTTGCTTCGGGTGAACTTTGGATCGATCACGTCATCCACGTATCCCCTCACCGCCGCCCTGTAGGGATTGGCGAACTTCTCCCTGTACTCGGCAATCTTCTGCTCCCTCATAGCTTCCGGATCATCAGCCTTGGCAATCTCCTTTCTGAACACGATTTCCGCTGCTCCTTCCGGGCCCATGACCGCTATCTCAGCCGTCGGATATGCGTAAACGACATCAGCCCCGAGATGCTTGCTGCCCATGGCAAGGTAGGCTCCTCCGTAGGCTTTCCTGACTATAATCGTCACCAGCGGCACCGTGGCCTCGCTGTAGGCGTAGAGGATTTTGGCACCGTGCCTTATTATTCCTCCATACTCCTGCTGAACCCCCGGCAGGTATCCGGGAACGTCAACGAAGGTAATTATGGGGATGTTGAAAGCATCACAGAAACGCACAAAGCGAGCGATCTTATCGCTGCTGTCCACATCCAGCGTTCCCGCGTAGTACTTTGGATTGTTGGCAACTATTCCGACCGTCTTCCCGTCCATTCTGGCGAAGCCCACAACGGCGTTAGGAGCGTAATGGGCGTGAATCTCAAAGAACTCTCCGTTGTCAACAACGGCCGTTATGATATCACGGACATCATAGGGCTTCTGGGGGTCGTCGGGGAGTATCTCGTAAATTTCCGGCGTCGCTCTCGCTGGATCGTCTCCTGTCTCAACAACCGGCGGATCTTCCAGGTTGTTGAGGGGCAGGTAGCTGATGAGCTTTCTGACAAGCAGCATCGCCTCCTCGTCATCCTCTGCAACGAGATGGCAGTTCCCGCTTTTCATTGCGTGGGCCTGCCAGCCTCCCAGCTCCTGGGGAGTAACGTCTTCTCCCGTCACGGTTTTGATGACGCCGGGGCCGGTGATGAACATGTAGCATCCGGGGTTTTTGGTCATGACTATGAAATCGCCGATTGCAGGGCTGTAAACGGCTCCACCTGCGCAGGGACCCAGGATAACGCTTATCTGAGGTATCACGCCACTTGCAAGAGTATTGCGGTAGAATATGTCTCCGTAGCCCTTCAGGGCATCGACTCCTTCCTGAATTCTTGCACCGCCACTGTCATTCAGTCCTATAACCGGAATCCCGAGCTTCATTGCGAAGTCGAGGATGTAGGCTATTTTCATCCCGTGCATCTCGCCAAGGCTTCCACCCATAACCGTGAAGTCCTGGGCGAAGACCGCAACTGGCCTCCCATCAATCGTACCGTATCCGGTCACAACGCCGTCAGCAGGGAGATAAACCTTATCCAGCCCGAAATCCGTGTTCCTCTTCTCCACAAACGGGTTTACCTCGACGAAACTTCCGGGGTCGAGAAGCAGCTCGATCCTCTCCCTTGCCGTAAGCTTGCCCTGATCATGCTGCTTCTTTATCCTCTCGTCTCCACCCATCTGCCTGATCTTCTCCTTTCTGGTGTAAAGGTCATCAAGAAGCTCTTTCCTCAAACCTATCCCTCCACTTTTCTAATCTGATTCAGCTTGATCGTCAAACCGCATCAGCCCTCAACAAACTCCAGCAAAACTCCCCTGGTGCTCTTTGGGTGCACGAAGGCGACCTTTTTACCCCCTGCACCGATTCTTGGCTTCTCGTCTATGAGCTGCAGACCGTTATTTTTCGCATTTTCGAGGGCTTTTTCAATGTCCTCAACACCAACGGCAATGTGATGGATGCCCTCTCCCCTCTTCTCCAGGAATTTGGCAATTGCACTGTCCTCAGAAGTCGCCTCAAGCAGCTCGATTTTGGATTCACCAGCAGGAAGCATGGCAACCTTAACCTTCTGCTCAGCCACCTCTTCAATCTCCTTAAGCTCGAAACCGAGCTTTTTGTAGGTTTCAACGGCCTCATCCAGATTTTTAACAGCTATCCCGATGTGATCAATTTTTTTAATCAAACTCATCAGGCTTTCACCTCCTTTTTAAGATTTGGTACGTTCTCCTTAATGAAATCTATTATTTCCGGAAGTGGGGTGCCCGGGCCGAACACCTTTGCCACACCCATTTCTTTAAGCTTGGGAACGTCTTCAGGTGGGATTATCCCTCCAAGCAGTATCAGGACATCTCTGTTCGGCTCAATTCCCCTCTTCCTGAGCTCATCTACAACCAGAGGAGTGAGCTCAAGGTGAGCCCCGCTGAGTATGCTGAGTCCGACGACGTCAACATCTTCCTGCAGTGCTGTTTCGGCGATCTCAGCCGGCACCCTCCTTATTCCGGAGTATATAACTTCAAAACCGGCATCTCTCAAAGCCCTCGCCACAACTTTAGCCCCTCTGTCGTGTCCATCCAGTCCGGGCTTGGCTATAAGAACTCTAATCTTCCTTTCCATCACTCTCCTCCCCCGTAAAAGTGATTACAACAAAGACCATCATTAAAAAGTAATAAATACCTTTCGAATTTGAATTGAAGGTTGAATCCGAGAGCGGAATGTTTATTTTCCATGTACTCGGAAACTGGACACAACTGGGCACATACTGAACGTGGGCTCGTGGGGTAGCGGACATCCTCGGGGGCTTCGGACCCCCGGACCCGGGTTCAACTCCCGGCGGGCCCGTCCAATCTTGGTTCAAGTTCTGGCTTCAGAGAGCCTCTTGTCACCTTTATGGGTCCCTTTCAGCTCCTTCAGCACAACACCCGCTGAACGTGGATTTGCTGCTCTCAAAGGTTCACATAGGTGGCAGCCCCTGCCAGCCCCGCCGAACTCATCCTGAGATGTCAGCTTTTTTTGCATTCTAACGTTTGAACATTGAATCGAGAACTATCAAATAGTTGATGAGAAAAAATTTATATCCAATTCGTCTTTTCATGCTATACTGCCCGAAGGTGTTCTGCATGAAAGCCAACGTGAAAGCCGACGCAGTTAAAAAGAACGAGAGGATTGCGGAGCTTCTTGCCAAAATGGGAATCAGCGAGAAGCTGGCCAGAATCGTTGTTCTCCTTTCAGCCGTTGGTGAAGCGGGTTCGAGGACTATAGAAAGAGAAGCCAACCTGAGGCAGCCGGAAGTCAGCCTTGGAATGAAGGAGCTCAGAGAGCTGGGGTGGGTGGATGAAAGACAGGTCAAGAATAAGGGAAAGGGGAGGCCCTTCAAGCTTTACAGGCTTAAGAGGCCTTTAAAGGAGATCGTCAGCGAGGTCGTTGAGAGGAAGCGGAAAGAGATCAAAGAGCTTGAGAAGAGGCTTGAGGAACTGGAGGAGTTAATGGAGCTCTGAAACCTTGTCGAGACGAATGGATATGGCTGACAAAGCGATGCAGGCATGTCCAAACTGTGGACTTTCGTTGCCTTGGTGTTGGAAAACGCCTCACTCCGTTTGTCAATCGATTGGAGGCATTAAGCTTCATAAATGAGGTGAGTGAGTCAGAAAGGCCGCTCCCCGCTCTACTTCTGGCCGTTCTCTTGCTCTGGTACTCCACAAGATTCGGAGAGTACAGGCTAAAGGTCGCGGATTCGAGTCTAAGAAAGAGAGAGGCATCTTTCATGCTGATCGTCGCCTTATTTATCCCGATGTCCGCAGTCGTTACGCTCATGGGTTTGTATATCTACCTGACCGAAGGAATGAACTGGTTTACCGCGCTTGTGGTAGCACTTGAATAACTGAACATTCTGGCAAGAGAAAATTATCAATGAGTTTTATCACACTTCACCAACCGAACTGCTGCAACCTTCAACTCGGGAATCTTTGCCTCCGGGTCAAGGGCATCTATCGTGAGGGCATTGGCCGCGCTCTCGGCGAAGTGGAAAGGTATGAAGACGGTGCCCTTCTTTATACCTCCTATTTTCGCGCGAACTCTTATTTTTCCCCGACGTGACTCGACCTCGACAAGATCTCCCTCCCTGATTCCAAGAGATTTCGCATCCTCCTCGTTAATTTCGATAAAAGCCTCTGGCACAAGGGTGTTAAACCCCCCTATCCTCCTCGTCATTGTACCAGTATGGAAATGTTCATAGGTGCGACCCGTGGTAAGAACGAAGGGATACTCATCATCCGGTTCCTCGACAGGCGGAGCGTATTCGCAAGGAGCAAATCTGGCCAGTCCCGTCGAAGTGGAGAATTTTTCGCGATATAGAACCTTCGTGCCAGGATGCTCCTCGCTATCGCATGGCCACTGAATTCCGAATTTTTCTATGCGTTCATATGTAATGCCTCTGTACTGGGGGACCACGAGCCGAATCTCCTCGAATACTTCCTTCGGAGAAGAATAGTTCCAATCGTGTCCCATTTTCATCGCCAGCTGAGTTATAATCCACCAGTCGGGTTTTGCATCTCCGGGAGGTTCAATAACCTTGCGAATAAGCTGTACCCTGCGCTCCGTGTTGGTGAAAGTCCCCTCTTTCTCCAGCGAAGAGGCGGCGGGAAGAACAACATCAGCGTAGCGAGCGGTTTCGCTCAGGAATAAGTCCTGCACCACCAGGAACTCGAGGGAGTTCAGCGCTTCAGTTACGCGCCTTTGGTCAGGATCGCTCACCGCAGGATTCTCGCCCATTATGTACATTGCTTTAATCTTTCCATCGAGGATCGCTTGCGTCATCTCCACAACTGTCAAACCGGGTTTCTCCGGGATTTTCACACCCCAAACCCTCTCGATTTCCTCCTTCCTGGGGCTTCCGAGTTTCACGTACCCTGGAAGGACGTTCGGTAGGGCACCCATATCGCAGGCACCCTGCACATTGTTCTGGCCGCGGAGGGGGTTTACTCCGGTTCCTTCCTTCCCAACATTTCCTGTGAGGAGTGCCAAGTTTGCGAGAGATGCCACGTTTCCGGTGCCGGAAGTGTGCTGCGTTATGCCCATAGCATAGACTATGGCAGAGCGGTGCGTGGCATAGAGAACTGCAGCGCGAATTATATCATCCTTAGGAACACCTGTAATTTTGGAGACGTAATCGGGGGTGTACTTCTCAACCACACGCCTCAAATCTTCAAATCCAAGGGTGCGCTCTCGAACGAACTTTTCATCGTATAGTCCGTAAGAAATTATGACGTTCATCATTCCATTCAGTAATGCAATATCTGTGCCGAGTCTATGCTTCACGTGCACTGTTGCATACTTTGCAAGCTCGATGTCTCTGGGATCTGCCACAATCAGCTTCGCACCTTTGCGCACGGCTTTTTTTATCATCGTTCCAATCACCGGATGCGCGTGAGTCGTGTTCGAACCTATTACAAAGAACAGCTCCGCCGTCATGAGGTCCTCTATACTGTTCGTCATCGCCCCGCTTCCAAAAACCTTGATGAGCCCGGTGATAGTTGATGCATGACACAGTCTGGCGCAGTGATCCACGTTATTAGTTCCGATTACCGTACGCATGAACTTCTGGAAGAGGTAGTTCTCCTCGTTTGTGCATTTTGCCGAGGACAGTCCTGCGATGCTGTCTGCACCATACTTACTCCGAATTTCTTTCAGGCGCGTGGCAATGTAATCCAGCGCCTCATCCCAGGATACCTCAACGAACTCTCCATTTTTCTTAATCAGCGGCTTCTTAAGGCGATCTTCGCTGTGCACAAACTGCCATCCGAAGCGCCCCTTTATGCAGGCATCTCCTGAATTCACCCCCTCTCTGGAGGCTCTGGCGTAAATTATACGGTCGTCCTTGACGAAGTAGTCTATCATGCATCCCACAGCGCAATAGGGACAGATCGTTGTCACTTTCTTTAATCCACCCCTGACAGCGAGGCGAGTTTTCTCCATGAGTGCCTCAGCAGGGCATGAATCAATACACACACCGCAAAACAGGCAATCCGCATCCACTAAGCTCACATTCGCTCCGGCAACTATCCTTATATCTGCTCCTCTTCCAGCTCGAGCCAGCACGCGGCTATCCTTTACCACATCGCATGCCACAACGCAGCGGAAGCAGTTTATGCACGAGGAATAATCACGGATGAAAAAGGGGTTATCATCGACCACGGGTTTTTTCTCACTCCTGAATGCTTCACCCTGTACTCCATAATTCAAGAACAGTTTACGAATCTCTCCACCCTTACCGTAGAACTCGCCGGCGAGCATTTCGAGGATCGTCTTTCTCGCCTCCTCAACTTCGGGAGCGTGAGTCTCTATTACAAGTCCATCAGACACCTTCGTCGCACAGGCACGGAGGTAAGAGATTCTCCCATTCGCAACGATTTTGACCACGCACAGGCCGCAAGATCCAATTGGATGCTCCCCATCCATATAGCAAATCGCCGGAATATCGATGCCGTTCTCCCTGGCCACCTGAAGTACTGTCTTCCCCTCATCCACCTCAATGTCTCTTCCGTTGAGCGTGATCCTCATCCTATCACCTCCAAGAGCTCATCGCGGAAGAATCGCATCGCTGACTCGTAGGCGAGCGTTGCACTCGTGCCGAGAGGACAGAGGCTTGTGATTTTCATGGCCCTGGCTATTCTGTCGAGGTTTTCGATATCTTCCGATCGACCATCTCCCCTGACGATTTTTTCGATTATCCTCCTCACGTTTCTCGTGCCGTACCTGCAGGAGAAGCACTGTCCGCACGATTCTCGTTCGAAGAACTTAGCGATGCTGAGAAGGACGTCCCAGAGATTCACTTCGGTGCTGAAGACTATGATGTCTCCTGTGCCCAGAAAAATTCCGCGATCCTTCAAGTGCTGGTAACAGAGGGGCGTGTCCAAGAAGCTTTCATCCACGATGCATCCCGCAGCACCTCCGCCGATCATCGCCGCCTTGAAGTTACCATCAATTCCACCTGCCCGCTCAATCATCTCGCCCAGAGTTATTTCGCCGAGGTTTGCCTCGTAAACTCCGGGTTTTTTCACAAATCCGCTCACGCTGAACAACTTTGGACCCGGACATAGGTTCGTACCCAGCTTGGCGTAGTTCTCCGCTCCAATATTCAGGATGACGGGGAGGTTAGCCAGCGTCTCCACGTTGTTGATAAGCGTGGGCTTGTTCCACAGCCCTTTCTGAGCAGGATATGGAGGCTTGATTCTCGGAAACCCCCTTCGCCCCTCTATGCTCTCCATCAGCGCCGTCTCCTCACCACAGACATACGAGCCGCTCCCCACCACGAGCTCGATGTCGAATGAAAAATCCGAGCCGTAGATGTTCCTTCCGAGAATTCCGTCTCTCTTCAATTCTTCTATCTTTTTCTCCAGGTCCCTTGCAAGTTTTCGATACTCGTAGCGGATGTAGTAAAAGCCCTTCGATGCGCCGACGGCGTAGGCGGCGATTATCATCCCCTCCAGAATCTGATAGGGATTTCTCTCCATGAGGACGCGATCCTTGAACGTCCCCGGCTCACCCTCATCTGCATTCGCAACGACATATTTGGGCGTGGAGGAATTTTGAGCGACAAACCTCATCTTCAGACCCGTGGGGAACGCCGCACCCCCTCTTCCGACCAGGCCGGATTTTTCAACCTCCTCAATTATTTTCGCTTGGGATTGCTTCAGCGCCTCCTCTAAGGCGGAGAAGCCCCCTTGTGATACGTAAGATTCGAGGTCTCTAGCATCCTTAAGCAGGTGATTCACTCCTCATACCTCCTGAGAATCTCCAGAGCCTTTTCGGGAGTGAGATTCCCGTAGGAGTCGTCGTCAACGAGCATGGCTGGTGGAGATTCGCATCGGCCGATGCATTCCACAGCTTCTAGAGCAAACAAGCCATCTTCCGAGACATCTCCAGGCCCTACACCGTACTCTTCCCTTATTGCATTAACTATCTCTTCGCTCCCCTTGAGGTGGCACACAACTCCGCAACACACCCGAATCACGTGTTTAGCGGGCTTCTCGAATCGAAAGAATGAGTAAAAGGACGCAGCATCATAAATCTCGCCCGGACTCTTGTTCAATTCACGTGCTACGATTTCTATCGCACCCTTAGGAATGCAACCGAACGCATCCTGTATGTCGTGGAGAATGGGGAGAAGTTTCGCATCTTTCTTCGCATGCCTTCCGATTATTTCCAGAACCCTCACTTCAATGTCGTGGAATTTTTTCGTCATCATCATTTCTTAATGTTTATTAAAAAACAATACATTACTTAAAGTTTTCCGTTATACGTATTATATATTTTAAAATATTTAATAATCACGACTTTAATATATAATTAAAAAATTTTGAGGCTGCAACAAGTTCCAGAGGGGCATGTTGTAACCCTGCAACGACCGAATGTTGAAGCCCTTTTAGCTCAAAAATATTTTTGAATAGATACTGTGCCCCGGCAGCTAACACCGCAGTTCATTGCTGGCTGCGCCGTCTCCAGCGGCTGACCTAGCGGGGCTGTTCCATGTCGGGGTTGCCCCGGGTTCATGGCTGGAGCTTTTGCTCCTGCTCGCCAGGGGACCTAGCGACATGGTGTAACCCCGGTCTTGCAGAGGGCTTCACTGCAAGCTCAGCTTTCTCCACCCCCTCCCCGACCGGGGCCTATATTACTGGTGGCCATGAACATAGATAAACCTTTACCTCCAGTTTTTATACGAAGAAGTTTTCGACGTCTTCAAGCTTCTTCCCGCTCTCCATGTAGTGCTCCACTATCCTGCAGATGGCCTCGTGAAGGTGCTTGTGGGCTGTGCTCTTTGCAATACCCATCGCATCTGCAATATCTTTAATCGTGGCCTTCCTCTTGGGTGAGAAGTATCCCATCTCGCATGCCGTCTTGACGACCCTCATCTGACTCCTGGTCAGGAGGGGTTTGCTGTCCATTATTTTCTTCACCTCCTCCACCCTCCAGTTGCCTATCCTTTTCAGCCGGTCGTAGGCCTGCTTCAGCATCGCGAGACTGGGTGCAAAAACCGTGTATATCTTGTCTCCATTCTGGACTTTTATCGGCGGTTTTATGAAGCAGTAAGCGTCTTCAAAGGCCTTTATTCCGCTCACATCTCTGATTACTGCCAGGAAATCAAGCGTGGTGGGAGTCTTCTCCAGTATCTGAAGGAACCGGGTGCTTTTATGGCTCTCGATAATATCGAAATATTTTTTAGGGTTTCCATCCAGTCTGGTTATCCTCGCAAGAAAAAGCGCGTCCTCGTCGTTGAGGATGATGTACTCAAGCAAGTCCATGCTCATCCTGCCGTCCTGCGTCGCGACGGCCAGCGAGCATGTGTGCTGACTCACCCTAACTTTTGCAACGTACATATGGATATGTCCACTTTCAACTATTAATAGATAATTTTGGACATGTCCACTTTCTAAGCTGAAACATGTCTGCCAAAGTGTATTTCTTGAAAGCATCGAATTAAAATACGGTGATCGGATGTGAGAGAGATTTTTGAAAAAATGGTTGAAGAAGCCATGGCGGCCCAGTGGGCCGATGTTAAAACCGTCAAGGAGAAGAGAGGAGGAGAGTTCGTAATAGATGACGTAAAGGCCTATGTAGAGGCCGCTAACAAAATGAAAGCGGTTGGAAACCAGAGCAAGGCTGTTTTCAGACTGCATGTGGACAGCGTGAATGCCCACTTCGAAATCCTGAAGAGCCTGACGAAAACCATCAGGCCCGAAGATGACCCGTTTGTTGAGCATTATCAGACTCCGGCAATTCTGGAGATCCTGTATGACGAGGACGAGAGCTTCAGGAAGAGTATGGAGGCATTTATTGAGGCTATCGGAAAGAGCGAATCGCTTATAGGGCTGGAGTGTGTCAGGAGGTATGGAGGCTTTTACGGGCCAACGTGTGTTGTCGACTTCGCTCTAGTACCGGGAAGCACCAGCAACGTGGTGAACAGGATTCTGAAAACTCTGGACATACCTGAGCACCACAAGCAGGCTATTCTCGCTGCAAAGTCCTGGGGCATGAACACCTCGTACGGTATAGGCGAGGTCTTTGGAAACGAAATAGAGAAGGGAGCGACGCTGAGTGACGCTGTTAAGAAGGAGATCGAGATGCTCCAGTTCATCTACGACCAGCCCACAGAGGGGCAGGCGAAGCTGATGGACGAGCTTGGTCACACGTCCTTCGATGTGAGGGAGTACATGAGCAGGTACAGAAAGAAGATGGAAGGCGCCGTCAAGGAGGCAATTGACGATGGCGTGCATTACGGGAACATCGTGACAGTTCCGGCATACTGCGTCGGAGACATAGCTCACCACATCGCCCAGTCCACCTTCAACATGTGCAAGGACGACGTGATAATGGCGGTGATAGAGGCGGTCAGCGAGGTTATGGATACGACGCTCAGAAACGCCATTGACGACTTCAAGAACGAGTATCAGCCGCTGTCGCTGGCAACGGGAGCATCGGCAGTAGCGACGGAGTACATTCTGGAGCTCGACGGATTTACAGCACCCATGATCGTTGACCTGCTGACAAAGCGCTTCCACAACTACGTCCAGCTCTATCCGACGAGAGGTGGAGCTGCAGAGCTGCACAACCACGACTTCATGGACATGATTTACAGGGGATGGAAGTACCTAGACAAGGCCAGAAGGAACAGAAACGGTTCTGCAGACAAGCTCGTGCCCAAAGTAGGCGGCTTTGACGTCAACCTTGATCCAATACACGAGAATGAAGTGCTCATGAACCCGCAGCGCTACGCGTATCCGGGCTGTGCAATAAGCGTGAGGTTCTCGGCACTGATGAGGCTTGCCGACTACCCGTGCCTGCTCACCAGCGAGCCTGTTACGGCAACGATGGTGACAAACGTGATTGCTCTGCACAAGGAGACACCGGGCGCTCCGGCCAGAGTGTGCAAGGACTGCGCCACAGCAGCCCTCATTGACGTGAGACACGACTACTGCCAGTGGAGAGAGGCAGTTTAATTCCAACTTTTCTTTTTTAAGCGGGTGAATGATCATGAAGTGCTACATCTGCAAAGAGCAGGGAAAGGATACTGATGCGGTCGCAATCTGCATCGTTTGCGGCATGGGAGTTTGCATGGAGCATCTGGTGAGGGAAGAGACCGAGCTGTGGGAAGGTGGCTATCCGTTCCCGGCCAGGAAGCTGAAGAGGACGGTCCCCAGAATCGTGTGCGTCATCTGCCATGAGGCCATGGAGGAGTAAAGATGACGGATTTAGTAAGGAGAAGTTTAGCAGAACTGGTCGGGACATTTCTTCTGGTTTTCTTTGGTCCAGGAGCTGCAGCAATAACACTTATGATTGCTAACGGTGCATCGAAACCCAACGAGTTCAACATCGGCATTGGTGCCCTTGGAGGGCTCGGTGACTGGCTTGCAATTGGCTTTGCTTTCGCCTTTGCCATAACGGCATCAATATATGCTGTTGGAAGAATTTCGGGATGCCACATCAACCCTGCTGTGACGATTGCCCTCTGGGCTACAAAGAGGTTCCCAACCAGTGAGGTCATACCCTACATTCTGGCCCAGCTCACCGGAGCCTTTCTTGCCAGCCTTGCCTTCGCTGCAGCTGCGGGGATGGACGCAGTTACAATTGGCGGGCTTGGGGCAACAGCGCCGTTTCCGGGAATAAGTTACGGACAGGCCATGCTTGCAGAGACCATAGGAACTTTTCTGTTGATGTTTGTCATCATGGGTATTGCTGTCGATTCAAAGGCTCCACAACAGTTTGCAGGTCTTATAATCGGTCTGACAGTTGGAGGAATTATCATAACAATTGGCAACATCTCCGGTTCATCGCTCAATCCAGCAAGAACCTTTGGCCCGTATCTTGCCGATATGCTGCTTGGCGGCATAAATCTCTGGAGCTTCTTCCCGATTTACGTTATAGGGCCAATAGTGGGAGCGCTTATCGCAGCTTTCCTCTATGATTACCTCGCCAAGGAATAGAGTCTCAAGAACAAACCGTCACATTTTTTTATTAGAAAGAGCACTGAAGATGCATGGTAGACGTCATCGAGCTGACTAAGAGCATTACTCTCTACAAGGTCGGGCTTGTAAACTATTATGTGGTTAAGGGTGAAGAAGTTGTGATTTTTGAGGCCGGTTTAAGCTGCTCAGCAGAAAAGCTCCTTGAAGAGCTTGACGTGGAGCCCGACTATGTGATAGTCCCCCACGGACACTTTGACCATGTTGGCGGGGTGGCAGTCTTCAAGGAAGTCTATCCTGATGTGAAAATCGCCGCACACCCAGCAGTGGCTGAGCTGGCCGGGAAGGAAAAGGTGGTCAATTCCTGGAGGACGGACGATGCAGAGCTCTGTAAAAACTACTACAAGAAAGAGGGCGTGGGGGAACTCAACGTCGGCATAGACATTGAGGTGACTGAAGGGAGTCAAGTTGGTGATCTGGAGATTATGGAAACTCCCGGACACACCAGGGATTGCATATCGGGTTATCTGAGAAGGGAAAATGCAGTATTTGTGAACGACTCACTTGGATTCGCTTTTTCATCTGGAGGAATACTCCCGATGTTCTTCTACAACTTCGAAGATTACGTGAAAAGCATAAAGCGAGTTCAGGGGTTGAAGCCATACATTCTCGGCCTCTCCCACAACACCTATTTCACCGGAAGGGCATGTGACGATTTCATCTCAGAAAGCCTTTCAGAAACGATTCAGCTATATAACAGGCTTAAGAGGGGCGACATCAGTGATGAAGAGCTTGTCAGCCTGGTTTTCAGAGACGAGATAAGGTATTACCCAGAGATGACAATGAAGGCCACCGCGAAGCTATTGAAGAAGAGGGTAATGGAGAGCGCCATGGAATTCTGAACCAGCACCCCATCTTTTTTAGGTACTGTGTCGCTTTTTGTTGTTCATACTCAGGACTTGAGTGCCTTGTTTGAGTACTTTCTCGACGACTTATTTACCCACATTTTGAGAAAAAGCTTATATAGTGGGAAGATTCCCAAAATTCATGAATCGAAAGATAGTGCTTGACGAAGAAGACATCCCAAAAAGCTGGTACAACATCCTGCCCGATCTTCCAGAGCCTCTGCCCCCACCGCTGCATCCTGCCACTAAGGAACCGATAAAGCCTGAGGACCTCGCGCCACTCTTTCCAAAGGAGCTGATTTTGCAGGAAGTAAGTCAGGAGAGGTGGATACGGATTCCCGAGGAAGTGAGGGATGTTTACAGAACATACCGCCCCACTCCGCTGATACGAGCCACGAGGCTTGAGGAGTATCTCAAGACTCCTGCCAGAATCTACTACAAGTACGAAGGTGTCAGCCCGCCCGGGAGTCATAAGCCCAACACTGCAATCCCTCAGGCGTTTTACAACATGAAAGAGGGTGTTGAAAGACTTACCACTGAAACGGGCGCTGGACAGTGGGGCTCTGCGTTATGCTACGCAACGGCCCTTTTCGGAATGAAGTGCACAGTTTACATGGTCAAGGTGAGCTACAACCAGAAGCCATACAGGCGGATACTGATGGAAACCTGGGGAGGGGAGGTGATCCCCAGCCCGTCAAACAGGACTGAGAGCGGGAAGAGGGTGCTGGAAGCGGATCCAAACAGCCCCGGCAGCTTGGGAATAGCCATAAGCGAGGCTGTGGAGGATGCCGCAAAGAATGAAGACACCAAATACAGTCTCGGAAGCGTTCTGAACCACGTTTTGCTGCATCAGACGGTGATAGGTCTTGAAGCCATGAAGCAGATGGAGATCGCTGAGGACGAGCCGGACATCGTCGTGGGATGCGTTGGCGGTGGCAGCAACTTTGCCGGACTGGCTTACCCGTTCATCGGGCTCGGAAAGGATGTTAAGGCGATAGCTGTCGAACCATCAGCCTGCCCAACACTCACTGCCGGCAGGTACGAATACGACTTCGGAGACAACGCCGGCCTCACACCGCTCCTGAAAATGTACACTCTCGGCCACGACTTCGTTCCACCACCGATCCATGCTGGCGGGTTGAGATACCATGGTGATGCGCCATCTCTCTGTCTGCTCTACAAGCACGGGATGATTGAAGCAAGAGCTGTGAAGCAAATCCCCACCTTTGATGCAGGGATGATTTTTGCAAGAACTGAAGGGATAGTGCCAGCTCCAGAGTCGAACCACGCCATAAGGGTCGTGATCGACGAAGCCTTGAAGGCGAAGGAGAATAATGAGGAGAAGGTTATTCTCTTCAACCTGAGCGGACACGGTTATTTTGACCTGGCAGCTTACGACGATTACCTGAACGACAGGCTGGCCGACACCTGATCCACACTTTCTTTTTTACCCAGTCCGAATTCGTCATGCAGAATCTTCACAGCTCTCCTCCCGTCTGTTTTTGAGACTGCAAAGCTGACATTGTACTCACTGCAGCTCTGACTTATCATTATGACGTTTATTTTGTTTCTGCCAAGAGCCGAGAAAATTCTTCCTGCAACGCCTGGCGTTCCGGCCATTCCTGACCCAACTGCCGAGATGACTGCAACGTCCCTGACATTCGATACCTTTACGATCCCATTTTCTAGGTACTTCAACACTCTCTCAGCCTTCTCTAAGTCGGACTCATCAACCACTATGCTCAGGTTGAGCTCTGATGAGCTCTGGGACACCATAATGACGTTCACCTTGTACTCCGCAAGCCTCTCGAAAACGTCGGCCATTATCTCGGCGAAATCGAAACCTGCACCGCTTATGTTGATAATCCCAACCCTCTCAATCAGGCTGAGGGCTTTAACTATATCTTCAACGGAATTCGAACTCTCCTTGATTACAGTTCCCTCACCATCCGGGTTGAAGGTGTTCTTTATCCTTACCGGAATCCTCCTCCTCATCACCGGCTCGAGAGCTCTGGGATGCAGAATCTTCGCACCGAAGTGGGAGAGCTCCATGGCCTCCTGATAGCTTATCTCCGGTATAAGCCTGGCTTCAGGCACAATTTTTGGATCTGTCGTCATCACACCATCGACTTCCTTCCAGAGCCAGACCTCATCAGCACTCAGAGCCGCTGCCAGAAGCGTGGCAGTCAGATCGCTTCCTCCCCTGCCCAAAGTTGTAATATTACCGTCTTCGGTAACTCCGATGAACCCAGTTATAACGGGCACGATCTTTTTCAGGGTAATTAACGGCTCCAGCCTGCTTCGAATGATGCTGTAGATTTCAGGAAGGGGCTTTGCCCTGCCGAAATTCCTGTCGGTAATGATGCCCGCATCTCCTCCGCTCAATGCAACGCTCTCTATGCCCATGCTCATCAGGGCCCCGCTGAAGATTGGAGCCAGAAGGCGCTCACCGAATGAAAGGATGTAGTCCTCACTCCTCCTTGTAAGCTCGCCTAAATAGCTTATGCCAAGCAGAACCTTCTCCAGCTCATCCAGCAACCTGTCTATTTTATTCAAAACCTTATCTCTAACGGTTGAGTCTTTAACGGCTATTTTGGCCGCTTCGTAGTGCTTTCTGGTGAGCTCAGCTATGAAAAGCTTGATGAAGCCTGATGCCTGCTCGGAAAAGCATTTCTGGGCAGCATGCTGAAGCGAATCGGTGACTCCAGCCATTGCAGAGACAACAACAACTACCTCGTTGTCTCTGGCGTACTTCTTCACCAGACTGGCACAGTGGGCAATACTTTCCCCGTCCTTTACGCTGGCTCCTCCGAACTTCATTACGATCCTCATGAAATCCCTCCAGGGCTGTTGCCCGTTGCTCAGAATCGCTTTCTGGCGTTGATTATAAACTTTGCTAATATCCCGGGAAAAAAGATGCGAATGTGTAATATTTTACCTGAATAATTATTGTGGATTGACCCAGAATGGCTCAGAGTGAGCCGATTTTCGTTGCAAGCTTACTCAGAACCTCCTTCCGCTTGGCCGGAACGAATTTTATGCTGCCAACCACCAGGTGGCCGCCACCTTCCACGCCCCCACCCTTTATCTCATCCTGAAGCTCCTTCACAAAGCGTGGGATGTCGAGCTCGACACCTTCACTCCTTATGACTGCGAAGTCCGGGCCGTAGCCTATGGTTACTATCCTCTCGTACTGCCTCTTAAGCCGGTCATGCACCTCACCTGTCAGCTTTCCGGGTGGAGGGAAGGTAAAGCGTCTTGCATAGTTCTCGACGTCGAAGGCTGCAAGGGCGATTCCGTTTGGGAGCATCTGCACCCTCACGCCCTCCATGGCCGTCGCAAGCTGGGCCTCAATTGATTCTTTCGCTAGGGAAGACAGGAGCGAAACGAGCTTTTGCTGCCTGTCCTTCCTTCCGAATCCAAGAATCTCGTGGATGATCTGGCTGGCAGACCTGAATCGCAGGAAGAAACCTTCATATTCCAGAGATAGGCCGATGTCGTAGAGTTCTTCCCTCGAAAGTCCCGCAAGCTTCACGTATTCCTCGACCTCTCCCTCGCTTCGGTCTCCAACCACAGAGACGGCAGCCAGCAATTCGAGCCCCTCGCATTCCGGATTTACCATCCTCGCAATCTCGACGCAGAGGATTCCGGAAGTGTAGTTGCTGTCTCCCCCCGCCTTGTAAGGATTCACGTGATGGAGTAGGTACTGATCCACTTCCTCATCAGGAAAGTGGTGGTCTATGGTCAGCACGTCGGCTCCGAAAATCAAAAAGTTTCTTATAGCAGGCACGTCTTCGTACCCTGAGCCATTGTCAACAAGCACCACCAGCGGGATTTTGTCGCCGTGCCTCTCAGCATCCTCTAATGCCTCATCAAGATCCTTGACAACGTCCTCCATCTCGTAGAAAGGAGCCCTTGAGACCTTCCGCTTGATAAGGAAGTATTTTGCCTCCGGATCTGGGTTGAATTTCTCAACGAGTCCCATAAGCGCCCTTTCTAGAGCGACTCCGCCGCAGGTTCCGTCAGCGTCCCAGTGGTGCCGTATTATTATGGGTCGGGACTCGAAAACAGCCTTTCTAAGAGTTCTCGCCACAGCAAGCATTTCCTCCTTCAACCTCATCAATACTTCGCTTTCAATCAGAAAACCCTGGAATTCCGGTTCGCTGAGCTTTTCTAACTCCCGCTGTATTCTCTTCGAAATGGTGTATGCCTCCTCGCCCAGAAGCCTTTCCATCTCAAGAACTTCAACCTGAAGCTTGGAATCCCTCCTCTTAACGATCCCGATGATTTTAACGACGTCATCAACCTTTATCTCCGGATACGCTCTGTCTCCACCCTCAAAAGCTGCTGCGTTAACGCTTCCAGTCTCATCGATTATCGTGAATATTGTGGGGCCGGACGTCTGCTTTATATGGGTTATCTTCCCTTTAATTCCCGCCATTTTTCCGACGACATTACCCAGATCAGCTATTCTGTAGAATGGAACGTCTTTGGAGACTTCCACGATCGAGTAGCCGTCCATGGGTGAGAGAACTAGGTCTATCTCCCCAGTGGGCCTTATACCAGTAACCTTAACAAGAACCTCATCGTCCTCAGAGAGCCTGGCATTTCCGAGATTTTTCCTGTGGATGAGGCCTCTAAGCCTTTTATTGAGGTTGACAAAAACCCCAATTTCGCTTACAGCCGATACTCTTCCAACATAGACTCGATTGAGCCTTACGTCCTCAATCCCGCAGCTATTCTTCAGCAGATAGGCATGGGGCTTTTTCCTGCACTCTTTGCAGAGGTCGCCCTCCCCAATCACCTTCCCTCCACATATTCTGCATCTTCCAGCCCTTCCACTTCCTCGACACTCTTTGCAAACCTCCATCCTCCTTGCAGTTCCGGTCCCACCGCAAACTCCGCAGACCCCTTTCAGAAACATCTGAAGCTGCTCTTCACTCAGCTCGCCACTGATTTTCGGGTCAAAGCTTTTTGCCTTACCGCTGCCCCCACAGACTCTGCATGTTTCGCTGACCTCCACGTAGCCCCTGCCGTTGCATGCTTCACACATCATCGGCGAGAGAAATATGTACCACCCTAAAAAATTTTTGGATTTGGAGGTATAACGCCTGAAAATTCCATGAAGGCCCTTCTCGTTGTAATTTTCTCATGCAATAATCCGAATCATGGCCACAAAATCGACAGAGCTCCAAAAATTGAACCATGGTACTCCACTGCCCTGTCGAACATTTTCTTTACCACGGAGAACGAGTAATCGTCCACTTGAAAATCGACATTGTATTTCACATCTTTCAAAATCAGGCCGTGAGGGCTTGCTGGCTCAATTCTCTCCCTGCGAACCTTGGGATTCAGCATCTCCTCAAACCACTGAACGGTTTTATCGCCTCTCCCAACTGCCCTCAAAGCAGAAACGATGCATCTGACCATGTTCCAGGTAAAGGCATTGGCTTCAATCTCAAAATACACAACGGTGTTGCTGCCAACAATGCCACCTTTCCGAAGTTCTGCTCTGTAAACCTCTCTTTTCCCTCCATCAAAACCTTTCGTGAAGTTTGAGAAATCGTGAATTCCTTCGAGTTTTCTCACGCATTTCCGCATTGCATCAAAGTCGTATTCTTCCCCCCACACAATGGCGTAAACATAGGTTCTGCTCAGGGCATCTCGCCTAGGGTCAAAATCCTCAGAAACTTCTGCAATGGCCCAGACTGCCATGTCTCCTGGCAAATAGCTGTTGAGAATTCTCAGGAAGTGGGGGTGAACGCCATTCACATCAACGGCAAAGGTCTGGGCAAAGGCATGGACTCCGGCATCCGTCCTCCCAGCCATGCGAAATCTCGAACCCTTCGCATGTATCTGCATTCTATCCAGAGCTTTGAAGAGCTCCCCTTCTACCGTCCTGAGGTCAGGCTGATACTGGCTCCCGTGAAAATCGGTGCCCAGGTATGCCAGCCTCACAGCGATTCTCATCCCTCGCCATAAAGCGTCAGGGATATATATGGTTTAACACCAACACCATCCTCAGACGAGCCCGGGGAACCGGCGGGGCTGAAAAACATGAGGCTCTGCGGCAATCCGGGCTCACACTCCCCTATTATCTGAACCGTGAAATAATAAAAAATCGGCAAAGTTTTATATGTGGTGTAAAGACCAGTATAGTTGATGAGTGATGAAATCAGACCTCCAGATACGCCTTCTGACGATTCAGATGCCAGACCATCTGAAAAGGAGATAATTTATCTGCTCCATTCCGTTCTCTACGCCTTGCAAGGTGCGATTGGTACACCCAGCAAAGGTATACTGATCTACACTGCCAGAAAGATTCCAGTATTTCTGGGTAAATTTGGATTCTCCATTGATAGCTCGAAAAACCCGGAAGAGAACGTCAGAAAATTGATTGATGTGCTTCAGGAGACCGGATATCTTGAAAATGTTGAATTCGTCAGAGTTGATGAGCGTGTTTACGAGCTCAGAGTTAATAAGTGCAGGATAGCCGAAGCAGGAGTTCATGATGTTTTGAAGCCCGAGAAAGCTTTTTGCCCCTTCGCCATTGCAGTTGCAGCGATTCTTCAGGAAGCTGTTGACGAGGACGTTGTCATGTCGGAATCAGAGTTCACAAAAGAGGGGAGCATTACGAGAATGAAGACCTATAAGTACGTTGTCGTATAAAAACTATTGTATAAAATCAATTTTCCATAATGCTGACAATCCTAGAAGGGTGGATGCATGAGGTTAGCTCAGGATATGAGGGACTGCCCCTTTATTCTTACAACAGGCACCCCCTGCTTTCCGGTTTCAGATATTTCGATTACCTCTCCAAGAAACTGCTGTATTGCAAAGGCATTGCTTCGCTGATGCATCGTTATTCTGCTTGTGGTGTACCCGGTATCTCCTTTAGCCACTGCAGCAAAAGGCATCACCTGATCAGCAAGATGGCAGTCAAAGGCAGCCTGACTCTTGAGCTCGTCCACCAGCATCTTGGCAGCCTCAAGACCTACACTTTCCGCCCTCTTACCTCTCTCCCCAAGGGCGCTGCTCCCCTTGTACGCACTCCAGAGCGTAATACCACTTCCGGTTGAGAACTCCTTTCTGGTTTCCGTCTTCATCTTCACATCATAACCCTGGCTTCTGAGGAAACTCGTTGCCGATTCAGCCTGTCTTCTGGCGATGTGGGCAGGCAGGTTGGAGCAGTGACTTATGCCCCAAACTGCTTCCTCAACCCGTTCATATGTCACTCCCTTGAGCTCTGATGGTGAAATCCTCACAATGACCTTTCCACCGCCTTTGGGATAGTAACCTCTCGCAATTAAATCCATCTCCACCTGAGCCCCCATCTCTTTCAGAGCCCTGAATGTCACGTTCCTGATGTAATCCACTGGAGGGCTCCAGTTCACGTCAGTCCCTCCGGTAATGTGGAAAGTGCTCTCCCTCTCTGCGGCAAGGGACGGCAGCAGAACTGTTTGAAGAATAAGAGTTACGCTTCCGGCTGTGCCGATGTCTATTCTGAACTCTCCTCCCCTGAGTGTTCTTGGCTTAAAAACTATGCGTGTGGAGCCTATTTTCAGACCTTCAACTTCTGCATCGCCGATAAGCTTTGCAGCTTCAATCCCTTTCAGGTGCTGTGCAGCCAAACCTGGCTTGGGGCGGTTGGCACGGATATTGTATACTTCCACGGCCTCTCCTGTGAGGCACGAGAGGGCTACGGCGGTTCTGAGAATCTGTCCCCCGCCCTCGCCGTAACTGCCGTCTATGCGGATCATGACTTAAGGAACGACGGCAGGGTTAAAAACTGCATTGATTGGCAGTGCGTCTGCTGCCCCCTTACCAGCTAAAAAAGAAAAAGTCAAAATGTGGTGACTTCTCCGTTTATCACCATTTCAGTGACCTTGTTTATGTCAGCCAGCCACTCCTCAGCAACAGTCCTTACTTTCGGCTCCATCTTTTCGACATCGAACCCTTTCTTTGGTATTATCTGGATGCTCAGGGCTTTCGGCTCGTCAATGGGCTTTCCTATCTGAGACAGTATTCTGACGTAAACCTCCTGTATCCCCTCGACTGCCTCCACGCAATCTCTTGCGATCAGATTTGCCAGTATGTTGTAAATCTTGCCAACATGGTTGATGGGGTTCTTGCCGCTGGTGGCTTCCATCGACATGGGTCTGCCAGGAGTTATGACGCCATTGCATCTGTTGCCCCTTCCCACGCTACCGTCATCCCCGTTCTCTGCTGAAGTTCCTGTGACTGTCAGGTAAACGCTGCCCCTGTCGTAGTCGTCAGCAGTATTCACAAAGACGTCAACCTGCTTTTCCGTATACTCAGAGGCAAGCTCCTTTACAAAAGAGGTAAGATCTTCTTTTACTGCCACATACTCCTTTATGTCTGCAAGATGCCTGCCAACGAAAGCGCAGGCTATTGTCAGGGTAATTCTATCCTTCTCTCTGAGCCCCATGACCTTGACGTCCTCCCCTACTGCCTTCTCCCTCTTCCTGAACTCGCTGTAAATTCTTCGCTCCACGTTGTAGACGAGCTTCTCTGTATCGCTGAGGGGGGCAAAGCCTATGCCGAAACTTGTATCGTTGGCCAAAGGAGCTTTGCCGCTTCTCCTCTGAAATACATCCTTGAGGTCTGTGGATCCTTCGCCAAGCCTTACGTCAAACACCATCTCTGTTTCAGGGTCAAGATTTGCCATTGCCTGCTTTATGTAATCCTTGGCAGCTTTAAGAGCGATTTTGTCTGCCGGTATGTGTATTCCGTCGAAGAATTTCGTGGCTCTGCCCACAAGCAGGACGTAAATTGGCTGAATCACCTCGCCCCCGCCAAACTCCGGATTTGCTCTGCCTGCAACGATCTGCGTCTCATCTGTATTGTGGTGCAGGATAACGCCCACCCGCTTGAGGTACTCCCTGCTGAGCGCCCTGCTCATCGCTTCCGCAATTCCATCTGCAAGGCTATCTGGATGGCCTACGCCCTTCCTTTCGACAATCTCTACCACCTGATCCTCAATTGGAGTGTGAACGAGCTGCTCCACGAATATGTTCTTCATTAACCTCACCTACCACGCCTGCAAGATTAGGTGATATAAATATTGCCTTGACTCTTATTAATAATTGTAATATCGCCTGAAAGCGGAGGTGGAGGGCGTAGCTGGAGAGGTGTGGAAAGGTGGGGTTTAGCTGAGGATGCTGGTGCTGAACTCAGATTCAACATTTACCATCGGAACCCTGAACCTCTGTCCGAAGACCTCTAACTCTGGAGCAAGGTTCATCCGTATTGTGCTCCTCTCTCCATTCCTGATGTGACTTACCCACCACTCCTTGAGCTTCTCGTTCTCTATGTATGTTGTGAAGGTAACGGTGGTCTTGGCGTTGGGCCTGATTATTACGTCCTCTATTTTTCCCCTCCCTATCTCAATGTTGTTGAGGGTGATGGTGTAGTCAGTGGCCAGAAGCGGAATCGGGAATGAGTTCGGATTTGTGAAGGTGACGGTGTGGAGTATCTGGGTTGTTGCGGACGATACATCACCCCATGACGACCTCATTGAAACTGTAATTCTTGCAGGACCTACTCCGAAGTCTCTTGTGAAGCTGAGCGAGCTCAGGACGTCTGTCTGTATATCGCTTTCTTCCTCAATTGGGAATTTGAACTCAGTAATTTTCAGATCGAAGACCAGATATCCTTTCAGAGTTACCTTGCTCCTTTCACCGTTCTTTATATGGCTTACCCACCATTCCGGAATCCTGTCATTCTCAATTTTGGTGGAAAGAACGATTACACTCTCACCCGGCTCGATTGAAGCAGAATTAACGTTTTTACCGGTACCCATCTTTATTCCGTTGAGATACAGCTCGGTCTCCACAGCACTTATCGGTATTGGAACGGGATTCGGATTGTTCACAACAATTTTGGTTAAAATTTCTGTGTAGTCCTGATTGACTTCTCCCCACTCATTTTCTATCTTCACTACCTCCGGTTTCCCGAGACCGGTGCAGCCCAAGAAAAGGGACGCTGCGAGCAGTATGGCGACTATTTTCAGCTCAGGTTTCATGGGAACCACAGTTCATCATTACAATTGTAAGGATAAAAATTTTTTGATTGCCGAAATCAGACCTCAGTTATTCTGTAGCTGAGACTCCCCAGACCAAGCTCAGCGGCGTAGCTGAGCTGCCTTTCAGGGGCGGTACCATGCCAGAACCCATCTATCAGTGCATCCGGAGCTTTGGGTGATTCGACGAGCTTGTCCAGGCAGGCTTTATCAACCGCCACGATGTCTTTTGATGCGAATACTCCGACGTCGCTCATCAGCGGGGAGTCGCTGAAGGGATGGCAGTCGCAGTGGGGCGTAACGTCGATCATGAAGTTCAGAAAGGCAAAGTTCTCTTTTCCCACCACGTCCATTACGCCCTTTGTGGCTTCAACAACTCTTTCGGCAAGCTCTTCTCCAAGGAGCCAGGGCTGAATCTCCACCGCTTCGTACTCACACACCTCTCTGCAGCCCGTGCACTTGACGCATCTGTTCAAATCAATCTGAAAGTCGATGATTGCGTTTGCTGGGCAGACCTCAACGCATTTCCCGCACTCCGTGCACTTCTCTGCAATTATGCGTGGCGGGTTCGGGACGTGGATGTCGTATTTCGTGGGCTTCGCAACGCATCCAACGCCGATGTTTTTGATGCTCCCTCCAATTCCCGCCCTCATGTGTAGCTTGAAATGGGTGGCTACAACCACTGCATCCGCTTCAGCAATTCCCTTGGCAACGTGCACCCGCTTGAGGTGCTTCCCGTTGACCTCTGCCACAACGTAATCGAGGCCGAGGAGTCCATCTGCAACAATAACTGGCGCTCCGGCGGTCTGGTGAGTGATGCCATTCTCCTCAGCAATTTCGATTCTGCCCACAGCGGTGCTCCTGTCTCTCAGCAATCCAAGACCGGTAGTTTCGGTTACAAAGGGCTTTCCGCCCTGCTCTTTAATGGCCTCTGAAATCTTCCTCAGAAAGACTGATCGCAGAATTCTCGTTGTTCCTCTGTCTCCAAAGTGTGTTTTAACTGCCACGATATCTCCGCTGGATATGAAGTCGAGGACTCCGCTTTCATCGATCAACTTCTCCAGTCTCGCCACAAGGCTCATCTCGGGCCGGTACCAGTTCGCCACATCAGTTACAGGGGCCCTTGCATCGGCAAAAAAGATGGGTTGCATAGATTGTTTGAAGGTATCGGGCTATTTAATTTTAGCCCTGAACGTTGTCCCGGAAGTTTTTTATACCCCCTGAAAAGCGAAGCACCATGGGCATTATGGGGGTTAAAGGTGTTAGAGGTCGTTCTGATGCTCCTTCCGCTCCCTTTCTTCCAGTACTGGCGGCTGTACTCACTTTGCTCCTGCTGGGCACCTCTACGCCACTAGCGTCTGCATCGGAACTTGTTGTAAATGTCACCGGATACACGGGAGGAGATGTGGCTGTCAGCGTTTTCAATAATGAGACAAGCGTAAATGTAACGTCATCAGACGTTCCGCTAAACGTGGAAGTTCCCGATGGGGAATACCATGTGGTCGTGACGTACAACAACGTGACGGTGGTCAAAAGGGTAAATGTCACCGACACCACCGCCGTTACCTTCGACTTCACCGCAACTTCCGACACGTCAGACCTTGTCATCATCAACAAGCATTCAATAATCGCCTACGATGGTAACTGGACTGTGTTTGATGTGGTAAGAATTCAGAATCTTGGGAGCAAGATATTCAGCGGGGAAATTGATTTTACCCTTCCTGAGTCTGCGGTTAGCGTCCACCTTGCCAGTGCTCCACCCGGTAGCGAGGGGGCAGTGAAAGATGGGGTCTTTGCCGTTAAAACCAGCATCCCTCCTAATGGGACAGCAGATATTGCCTACTTCTATCTGCTATCAAAGCCGGCCTATGAAGGTGTGGCGGATTTCGATGCCAGACAGGTGATGATACTGTTAACTGGCGGAGAGGGCGTGGACGTCAAAAATCTGGAATATCTCGGATTGCAGCAGCTGGGTGATGGCAGTTACCACATCTACTCCGCTCAGAATTTGAAGAAAGGGGACAAGTATTTCCTCAGCTTTAAGGAATCCCAGCTTCCCGTAATGCAGCAGCCTATGCAGCCTGGGGCTGAAGGGGGCAGAACTCAGGACAACCTCCTCATGATAGGTGGGGCGCTGATTATCGCCGGGGTGGCGATATTCGCATACAGTAGATATGCCAAGACGAAAAGTGAGGGCGACGTCAGAGAAGGTGAAGGTGCTGAGGCTGAGCGTGCTGAAGACGACAAAAAGGACGAAAAGAGCGGATGGAAAATCTGATATATCGCAGATACTTCTCTTTTTTGTCTGAAGACGTTTTGAAGAGTACGATTGAGAATGCGTGTTCCCACCCCCACAATACGAAATTTACACCAAAACTTTCATAAGCTCCAGCACGACGAAATGCATCTACTACCGGCCATCCAGCTGGTGGCCCAAAGACCCGCATGCCGGGGTTGCAGAGAGGCACTGCGCCGGCCTTGAGAGCCGGTGCCCGCAAGGGCTCCTGGGTTCAAGTCCCAGCCCCGGCGTGTCTCCTTTTGGTTACGCTTCTT